>NZ_JBVVQT010000011.1:0-188493 GCF_055811595.1 Mesorhizobium sp. WSM4814 | reverse complement strand
AAGCAATGCCAAGCGTTGGGCCGGATCCTTTGGTCATTGCTATCTCTCCAGTTCAATTCTATAGCTCCTCCTCGATGAGGATCACCATGACGAGATCGCTGGACAGCTGAGATCACGGGTTCAGCCAACACTTGGCAAACGCGAAGCCGTCCATCAAAGCGGTGCGTCGCCCGCTTACATAGCCGCCGATCTTATCGGAGATCGCGTCGATTGACTGGTTGAACATCGGCACGATCACGCCGCCCTCATCGCGAACGATGATGGCCATCTCGCGATAGAGGTCCTTGCGCTTTTCCTGATCGAATTCGCCGCGCGCCTCCAAGAGAAGCTTGTCAAACTTTTCGTTGTGGAAGTGCGTGTCGTTCCATGCCGCCGTCGACAGATACGTGGTCGAGTACATCTGGTCCTGCGTCGCGCGCCCGGACCAGTTGGTGTTGCAGAAGGGCTGCTTGTTCCAAACCTCTGACCAGAAGCCATCGTCCGGCACGCGCTTGACGTCGAGGGTAATGCCGGCCTTGGCACAGCTCTGCTGGTAGAGCTGGGCTGCATCCACAGCTCCAGGGAACCCAGTTTCGGCGACCCGAAGGAGAATGGGCCCGCTGTGACCAGATTTCTTGTAATAATGCCTGGCCTGGTCGGCGTCGAACTCACGCTGCTCGATGCCCTCAGGGAATAGCTGATATGAAGCATTGATCGGGAAATCATTGCCGAGCGTGCCGTAGCCGCGCAGCACCTTGTCGACCATCTCCTGCCGGTTGATGGCGAGCTTCAGCGCCATCCTGAGGTCGTTGTTATCGAAAGGAGGCGTGTCGCAGAACATGTTGAAGCAATAGTAGCCGGCACCCGACACGGCGATGACCTTCAGGTTTGGCACGCGCTTGATCAGATCCACAACCTTGGGGTCGACTGAGTTGATGATATGCACTTGGCCGGCCTGCAGCGCGGAGATTCGGGCCGTGTTGTCGTTAATGGCTAACAACTCAACCTGGTCGGCGTAGCCCATCTTCTCGGGTTGCCAGAAATTGACAAAGCGCTCGCCGCCGTAGCGGGCGCCCGGCTGGTTGACGGCCACTTTGTAAGGGCCTGCGCTAATGCCGGCGGCAGGATTGTCCTTGCCGCCGTTCGGCTGGATGACGAGGTGATAATCGGTCATCAGATAAGGGAAGTCAGCGTTGGCACCCTTCAGCGTCACGACGACCTCGTCGCCTTTCGCCTTGATGGAGTCGATGCTCGTAAGCACGCCAAGCGCCCCCGAGTGAGACTTGCCGTCGGAATGGCGCTCGAGCGTCGCCACAACATCTTCCGCTGTCACGATCTTGCCGTTGTGGAACTCAACCCCCTTACGGATCTTCATAGTCCAGGTCTTGCCGTCCTTGGACGAACCTACTTCCTCGGCGAGGCGGTTTTCAAGTCCGCCGTCGGGGGCTAGCGCCACGAGATACTCGCCCCAGCAAGAGCCGAAGATCGAAACTAACTCCGAGGAGGTCGCCGGATCGAGGCTATCGGTCGACCCGCCGCCCTTAAGGCCGCCCTTGATGATGCCGCCGCGGACTGGCCCCTGGGCGTGCGTAGCGCTGGTGAGGATCGAGTTCGCGGATATCGCCGAGACGCCAAGCGCCGTCGCACGGCCCAGAAAATCACGTCGGTTCAGGCGCCCCGCAGCTACGCGGCGGCTAAGATAGTCGAGTTCTTGCGACATTTGGTTTGCTCCTCATTGAGAGGTGTTCCCGAAGGCCGGACGAGGCGGCCCCTGTTATCCGTACTCGCATCCATGTGCCGTGTTGCTCGAATTGTCCTCGCGTTCGTGCAGGAAATCAGCGTTTTGCAGTGGCGCGCGCACAATCCTCGCGAATGACCCTTGATGGTCGGAATACAGGCCCCTTAGAGCACGCTCGAAATGTCCGTGGTGCCGGAGTTCCCAGTCGACGCCTCGATCCATTCGGACAAATCAATGCGTCAGATCCGGCAAGCTGCTCAGTAGCGCCATGTAACGCCAACATCAGAAATAAAGAATCCTCCGCGGGGCGGGCTCTTGGTTTGGCCCGTTTCATGAGTTAGTGGTATGTATGTTAGAGTGTGGCGTGTTACCGCGCCGCAAAGTCGAGTGTCGCCTTCCCTCAATGGGCCCGCATCATCGAGTTCTACCTCAACGGAACTGCCCGGACAGGTAAGCGGCAGCGGGGCCGCTATATCGCGTACGAGCCAGCAGGCCGACGCGCAAGCGGGGGCGCTCGGCGACGACCGCAAGCCGAGCCTTACAAGCACCCCGTCTCGGCTGCTCTCGTCCGGAAGGGAGTCGCCTTCAATCACCTCGCGGCCGTTTCGGTGACCTGCCTAGCGAGAGAATTACGCGTCCGCGACAGGAAGAAGCACATGGGATGGGAACTCGGGGCTGTGGTGTACAGTGTTGTGGGCGACGACCCATTCCGTTTCATCCCAATTGTTACCCCCTGTGTTCAGATTGCGGTCGAAGCGAGGAAAGGAGGAACTCGAGATCTCGAGTCGGATACGATGGCCAGGCGGGAACCAGTTGCTGGTGGCGTCCAGGTCTAGATCGATTTGATAGATGCACCCGGGCTCCATCATCAGCCGCTTATCGTAACCTTCACGGAACCGAGCGCGCAGTATCCCGTCGACGATGTCAACCGCCTGCCCGTCCGGATGCACGTCAAGGAGCCTGGCCACAAAATCGGTGTCTCGCGCTGAAGAAGAGACGAACAGCACTGCCCTTACAAACCCGGTGACCTCCATGCCCTCCTTGAGGAGCTCGGACGTAAAACAAAGGACGTCATGGCGGAGTTCGACTTCCTGATAGTCCCGTGGACCTAACGTCGTCCCCACTGCGTTCCCACCGTCAGCTCCCAGAGACGGCACTGGGTTCCCCGGGTCGTAAACAAAGCTGTCGGAGGACTCATCGTCGGTAGGTGGATCGACCTTTAGTGTTCCGTCTCCGAAGCAAGTGTTGGCATTGCCGCCGCTACGCAGGAACCAGCGCTGTGGTTCTATCCCGGCGGGCGGCCAATCTGACGCGGCCCGCCACACGTTGCGACCCATCACGTAGTACTGGATACGTGGCATTCCCTCGATTCGGTCGGTCTTGTCCTTGAGCCAGCAGTCGTACCAGTCCAGGTAGATCCGCCAGCAATCTAGGCGCGCGTCGCCGAGCTCGCGTTCGCCCACGACCGTTGGGGCTTTGAGCATTGCGGTGCCACAGTGCGTCGCTGGGGACAGAATGATGTGCTGGTGCTCACGAGATGCACGTTTCTTTCCCCGCGTGCTAAACACGCGCTGCGTATGGAGCGCGTCAGCGGCGCCGACATCATACCAGGAATTCACGAACAAGGTTGGCAAGTCGATCTTGGAGTCCTCGCGAAGGAACCCAAACCGATCAAACCAAGGGTCTTGGGGGTCGCGTGACACCCAGTCTTGCCAGTCAGTGGGCGGCGCGCCAATGCTCTTGAGAATATCGATGACCGGCAGTGTGGCAAATGCCCGATTATACTCCTCGTCGGTCTTGGGTTGCGGTCGGGAACGGTCCTTGCCATGCGATTGATGAAAGTGGGGCACCCACATGCTTAGCTCCAGGGCCCCACCCAACCGCGACCCGCACAGGCGCAAGTCGCCCAGACGGTGTCGATCTCCAGACATCGAACCGCCCGCCCCCTCTACGATCGCGCATCGATGTGCCGGATGGCACAGCTGAGCAAGAAGCACTTGAGTGATTCCAAGCGCGGAGCAACCATAGGTGCCCACCCGCCCAGTGGACCACGGCCGCGAAGCGATCCAAGACAGTGTGTCGTAACCATCCTTGGCGTCGTGCTCGAGCAGGGCGAAATGCCCGCCGGAATCAAAGAGTCCGCGAAGTTCCTGCACAACCACTGCATAGCCCTGCGCCGCGAACATCATCGCCACCGGGTTACTGGGTTTGGGCAGACGATAGGGACTCTTGCCGTACTTGGTCCGGATCAGAATCGCCGGTAGCTGGCCGACGTACTCGAGAGGGCGATAGACATCAGTCGCGAGTTCCACGCCATCTCGCATGGGTACACGCAACCCTGTTTGCAGAACTACCTCATAATGCGGCGCCAAGGGTTTCGATGTGCGATGTTCACAACAATCCACCAAGAGAACCTCCTCGGCACGCTATCCGCACCAGCTGGGAATTACTACGGCAAGAATACGTTCTCGAATTTCACACAAACGTAGTAGCAATGCATGTTCCCTTTAATGATAGTGCGTTTTTTCAAAGCAGGAGTCGGCGTTCTCTCGCGTATTTTCTCACAGAGTGCCAGTTGAGGTCTTCATTGGCGCTGGTAACTATGCCCGACGTATTCGGCATTTCCATCCTCTTAAACCGACCCCTTCGGATCGCCACTTACTCCACGTCGATGAGCAGACGCTCCGTCGGGGATCGAACTGTGCTGACAAAACTAGCCTTCCAGACCACTGAAATGAACGAGCTTGCCCTCCTGGAGTTGGACGTGGACCATCGCCGCAGTTGCAAAGCCTCCTCCGTTGAGCTCAATTCCCCCCGCTCTCCATACGGCGCTCGTTAATTGCGTGTTCCAACCACCCAACCTGCATTTCAGGAACAGAAGACAGCAGGAGGTCGGTATATGCGTCGAACGGTGGTGTGAGCACCTGCGTTTTCGAGCCGTAGCGGACCACCTCTCCGCGATACATAACCGCGATGGAATCCGCGATAGCTTTCACGGTCGCGAGGTCGTGCGTGATGAACAGGTAAGCCACGTCCTCAATCTTCTGTAGGCGGAGCAACAGCTTTAAGATTCCGTCAGCCACGAGCGGGTCGAGAGCGCTTGTCACCTCGTCGCAAATCATGAGCTTCGGCTTTGCCGCAAGTGCGCGGGCGATGCATACCCGCTGTTTCTGCCCGCCCGAAAGCTCTGCCGGATTGCGGTCGATGAAGCCCTTGCCCATCTCGATTTCATCGAGCAGTTCGGCGACCCTGGCATCGCGCTCCTTTCCTCGCATACCGAAATAGAATTCGAGCGGCCGGCCGATTATGGTGCGAACCGTCTGGCGCGGGTTCATGGCAACGTCGGCCATCTGATAAATCATTTGCAATTCGCGAAGATCATCCTTGGTTCGATGAGCGAGGTTGGGTGCGAGCGCGCGTCCGGCGAAGGTGATGCTGCCGGCGATCGGCGGCAGCAGCCCCGTGATGACTCGGGCGAGCGTCGATTTGCCTGAGCCGGATTCCCCGACGACAGCCAGCGTCTGGCCAGGATGGACCTCCATGGAGACGTCCTGCAGAACTGTCACGGCGCCGCCGCCATAGGCGGCAGTGACATTCCTCACCGACAGCAGAGGCTTGGGCGTCGGTTCCTTCTCCTCATGCTCGATCGAACGAACCGACACCAGCGCCTTGGTATAATCCATGCGTGGCGCCTCGATGATCTGCCGTGTTTCGCCGTGCTCGACCATCTTGCCATCCCGCAACACCATGATCTCGTCCGAGACCTGGGCCACCACGGCAAGATCGTGGGTGATGTAGAGGGCCGCGACGCCGGTGTCGCGGATTGCGTCCTTTATGGCGGCCAGCACATCAATCTGCGTGGTTACGTCGAGAGCCGTGGTCGGCTCGTCGAACACGATCAGGTCGGGTTCGGAGCAAAGCGCCATCGCAGTCATCACGCGCTGCAACTGGCCGCCGGAGACTTGATGTGGATATCGGCAGCCGATGCTCTTCGGGTCCGGCAAGCGGAGTTTAGTGAATAAGGCCTGCGCGCGCTTCTCTGCCTCGGCTCGGGTCCCAACGCCATGCAGAAGCGCTGCTTCCACGACCTGGTCCATGAGCCGATGGGCGGGGTTGAAAGCGGCAGCGGCCGACTGCGCGACATAACAGACTTCGCTCCCGCGCACCCGGCGTAAATCCCGGACGCCGCCCTTGAGAATGTCGCGACCGTTTAGGAACACCTCGCCGCCGGTGATACGCACTCCGCCGCGGGCATAACCCATGGAGGAAAGACCGACGGTCGACTTTCCCGCCCCGGATTCACCGATCAGTCCCAGCACCTTGCCACACTTCAACTGCAGCGACACTCCGTCCACAATGGTGACGTCGCGCGCTTGCTCGCCAGGCGAGTAGACGGTCGCCTGAACCTTAAGGTTTCGGATGTCGAGCAGAACGCCGTTGTCTAGCCGGAGCTTTGAGGGAGCCGTCATTCTCGTCCTCCCTTGAGGCTGGCGGTGCGGGTAAGCACCCAGTCGGCTACCAGATTAACGGAGATTGACAGCATCGCGATCGCACCGGCCGGGATGAGGGCGGCAGGGATCCCGAAGACAATCCCGTCCTTATTCTCCTTCACCATGCCACCCCAATCGGCCTCCGGCGGCTGCACACCCAGCCCGAGGAACGAGAGCGCCGAAAGGAACAGCACCGAAAAGATGAAACGCAGGCCAAGTTCCGCCACAAGCGGCGACAGTGCGTTGGGTAGGATCTCGCAGAAGATAATCCAGCTGAGACTCTCACCACGCAGCTTAGCTGCTTCGACGAAGTCCATTGCGTTGATGTCGACCGCTACGGCGCGCGAGAGACGGTAGACACGTGTCGAACTCAGAACTCCCATGACAAGAATCAGCGTCACGTTATTGGAGGGCAGGACAGACAGTACCACCAGGCCAAATATCAGCGTCGGGATTGCCATCAAGAGATCGGCGATACGCGACATCAGCGTGTCGACCAGACCGCCAACGACCGCCGCCATAAAGCCCAGGATCGCCCCCAGCGAGAACGCCAAGGCGGTGGCCAGGGAGGCGATGAAGATGGTGGTACGGGCGCCATAGATCATGCGTGCGAGGAGGTCTCGCCCTAGATTGTCGGTTCCCAGCCAATGCGCGGACGACATTGGCTCCCATACGTCGCCCACGATCTCGCCATTGCCGGCGGGAGCAATCCATGGGGCGAAAAGCGCGCCGATCACTAATAGCCCCGTTAGGATCAGGCCGAGCCAGGCTCCGTACGGAATGCGTTTTATGTGAAGCATTGTTCTTTCCTACTTCGGATGCCGCAGCCGCGGATTGGCGACGATCGCGGCAACGTCCGCGACGATGTTGAGCCCGATGTAGACCGCAGCGAAAATGAGACCCACTGCTTGAACCACCGGCACATCGCGCTTGACGACATGGTCGACCAGATATTGCCCCATGCCCGGATAGACGAAGATCACCTCGACCACGACGACGCCGACTACGAGGTAGGCTAGGTTGAGCATGACGACGTTGATGATCGGCGCGACCGCGTTCGGGAGGGCGTGCTTGCGTATGATGTCGAAGGCAGAAAGGCCCTTCAGCTCAGCGGTCTCGATGTAGGCTGATTGCATCACGTTCAGGATGGCGGCACGCGTCATCCGCATCATGTGGGCGAGTACGACAAACACCAGAGCCGTTGCCGGCAGCACGATGGCGTTCAGCCTCTCCAGGAACGGCATGCCGTCATAGACAGTCGATATCGACGGGAACCACTGCAGCTTCACGGCAAGGAATAAGACGAGCAGATAGCCGATGAAGAATTCAGGGAGCGATGTTGAAGCCAGCGCGAAACCAGAAATAGCCTTATCGACAGGCCCATTGCGATAGCGGACCGCCAGCAACCCGAGGACTATGGCGAGTGGAACCGACACCACGGCAGCCCAGAAGGCAAGGAACAGCGTGTTCCACAGCCGTGGCATCAGTGTCAGCGTGATCTCCTGGCGGGAGGTGAGCGCGGTACCGAGATCGCCAGTCAAAATTCCGCCCAACCAGTGGGAGTAACGCACGATGGCGGGATCGTTGAGGCCGAGTTCCTGGCGCAGATTGGCGACCGCCTCGGGCGTGGCCGCTTGGCCGAGGATCGACTGTGCCACATCGCCTGGAAGAATCTGGGTGCCCGCGAAAATCAGCACGGAGACGGCGAAGAGGAGGAGAATGCCCAGCGCAACGCGCTGGGCAATCAGCTTCATAAGGGGTGAGTTGACAAGCACTCCGTTCAAGCCTCGAGCCAGCATTGCGTCAAGGCGTAACCGTTCATCAGTGAGTCGACCCGTCCGACATAGCCGCCAACCTGCTCGGAGATCGCGTCGATGAATTGGTTGAACATGGGCACGATCGTCCCTCCTTCATCGCGAACGATGATGGCCATCTCGCGATAGAGGTTTTTGCGCTTGTCCTGGTCGAGTTCGCCAGTCGCTTCGGTAAGCAGCTTATCGAACCTCTCGTTGAAGAAGTGCGTGTCGTTCCACGGCGCCGTCGACCGATAGGTGGTTGAGTACATCCAGCCTTGCGTCGCCCGCCCCCGCCAGTTGGCGGCGCAGAAAGGCTGCTTGTTCCAGACACCCGACCAGTAGCCATCCCCGGGCTCCCGCTTGACCTCGATTGCGATGCCGGCCTTGGCCGCGCTCTGCTGGAAGAGCTGCACGGCGTCGACAGCGCCGGCAAAGGCAACGTCGGAGGCCCTGAGCAGGATCGAGCCACTGTGGCCCGACTTCCGGTAATGGAATTTGGCCTTATCCGGATCGAAGGTCCGCTGCTCGATGCCCTCGGGAAAGAGCGGATAGGCGTTATTAATCGGGAAGTCGTTTCCAACGGTGCCGTAGCCGCGCAGGATCTTGTCGACCATCTCTTGACGATCCACCGCGAGCTTGAGCGCCGTCCTGAGATCGTTGCTATTGAAGGGTGCCGTGTCGCAGAACATGTTGAAGCAGTAGTGGCCCGGACCTGAAAGGGCCTCAATTTTTAGATTAGGCAAGTGCTTGATGAGATCGACGACCTTGGTCTCGACCTTGTTGATCATGTGCACCTGGCCGCCCTGCAGCGCGGAAACGCGGGCGGTGGTGTCATTGATTACGAGGATCTCGACCTGATCGGCGAAGCCCATCTTGTCGGCCTGCCAGAAATTTCCGAAGCGCTCGCCGCCATGGCGCACGCCCGGCTGGTTGACGGTCACCCTGTAAGGACCCGCACTGATGCCCTCGGCCGGGTTGTCCTTGCCGCCATTGGGCTGAATGACCAGATGATAGTCTGCCATGAGGTAAGGGAACTCGGCGTTCGGCTCTTTTAGAGTGACGATGACGTCGCGCCCATCCGCCTTGAGACTCTCAATGCCTGCTAAGATGCCCAGCGCGCCAGACTGCGACTCCTTGCTGGAATGGCGATGCAGCGTCGCCGCGACGTCTTCTGCCGTCACGGTCTTGCCGTTGTGGAATTCGACCTCCTTTCGAATTTTGAAGGTCCACACCTTGGCGTCCTTGGATGAGCCGATCTCCTCGGCAAGGCGGTTCTCGAGTCCTCCACCTGCCTCCAGCGCCACCAGAAACTCGCCCCAGCATTTGCCGAAATAGGACATCAACTCGATGAATTTTGCCGGGTCGAGGGTGTCCGTCGCCGCCCCGCCCACGAGGCCGGCTTTCAGAATGCCGCCCTTTTTCGGCGTCTGCGCCATTGCGGCGCCGGCAAGAAGAGAATTGGCGAATGCAGCACTGACTCCGAGCGCCGTCGTACGGCGGAGAAATTCACGTCGGCTCAGCCGGCCCGCAGCTAAACTGCGGCTTAGATGGTCGAGTTCCTGCGACATTGATTAGCTCCTCTATGTTTGAATCTGTTCCCGGGTGCCTAAATTGCGGCTTTTTGTTTTGGTGATCATACATTTGCGTTTGCGCCCCCTAATGCGAAATCCTTCCGTTTTTCGGTACGGAAACTGCGTTTTCATGGTGTTCATGCAGAATTACGGCCCCAAACCGGGTCTGCTCTGTATCAAGCTGACGCGGCGGTGCACTGAAGCGAGTTTGACCAGCGAGGTAGTTTTGCGGGTCGCGGTCATACCGGGTCGCTACGCCTCTGAAATGTTTGCTTAGAGTATCGCTCGACGAGATTGCCCTGCCTGTAGACCCATGTGCTGAATGGAAAACTGCCGGTTCGGTCCTTCCTTGGCGGGATGTTCGCCCACGCTTTTCGCTCCGCCGCGAGCGTGCCGATAGCATTGCTGTCGTAAGCGCCGTCAGCCAGCAGGATTGCATCAGTTTGAAGGCGTCGAGCATGGTAGCGGCGGGCTTGCCGTCATGTGTCTGTCCGGCCGCCAGGACGAGGTCGATCGGCCGCCCTTCGCATCGACAAGCGCGTGGATCTTGGTCGTGAGCCGCCGCGGGAAGTCCTATTTAACCATCGTCATCGCCCCCTCTTTTTTGCGTGGCAGCGTGCTGGTGAACGCGGACAACAGGAGGGATCGATCATGATGATCTCGCCGTCGAAAGCCTTGGAAACCGCCGCCAACAGCCGATCCCAGAACTGCTCTACGCCATCGCACGAACCGGTTGTAGCAGGTGGTGTAGGGGCCCATAGCGTTCCCGCACATCGGCCCAGGGCGATCCGGTCCGGAACCGCCACAGGATGCCATTCAAAACCTTGCGGTCGTGAACCCGGGCAGCGGCAGTCAGTTTACGAGTTTGGGCCTAGTCGGCCGGGGAGAAGAGCATTGACCGAGGGGCTCGTCTTCCAGATGCCATAGCCTCACACGCTAGGACCAGCGGCGTGCCGCATCCTTATCGACTTACCCAGCATATGATGCTCGCCCGACCGCCTCGCCGACGTCGTGCGCTGGAATCTGCAGGTGCCCTGCGAGATCGACTGCCCGCCCACTTTCAACGCATTTGTGCAATAGAGGTTAAGACGCCTTTCATTGTCTCAGTGCTGGTTACGGAAACGGGTCACCAGTCTGCTGTTCGATGGGCGAATCGCCCGCGATCCAGGCGACAGTCCCGCCGGGAATTACGACTTGGCTGTAGAGATACCCGAAAACAACACCGGAGGTGCTCGCCTTCAAAGAACTCCGGTCGCCTGACGCAGGATCGAGAATTGTCCCAATCTCTTCGCCCGCCTGCACATGGTCACCCGGTGTCTTCGAAAAAATGACAATCCCAGGGGCATTGGCCCGCACATAGTCCACGCAGTCCAGCGTCGTGTTGTATCTGACAACTTGCGACGGCGGCTGCGTCGCTCCCTCCAAAAGGCCTACTGCCTCCATAAAGCCAATCAACCCTTGCGCGTCTTCGATCGCAACGTCGTCGCGAAGACCCTTTGACCCGCGATACTCAAGGGTGGCAGCCAAGCACTCCGTTATCGACACGTCCGCAAGAACTTCCTGTGCTGCGCGCCACGGCAGAAGGCATGCTGTAGGGAAATCTGTAAGCTCGGGAACCCCGCCGATAGTGGCCACGCTACCGATGTAGCGAGACAACAGGTCTGCGGCAGAATGCTCGGGATTGGAAACGTATGCATAAAGGACGGCTTCGTCGGCGCAGTGAACGTCCAAGACAAAATCTGCGTCGACAGCGAGCGTGAGAAGCACTTGCTTCAGGCTATCGAGTTCGTTTTTTGGAACGAGCGCGGAGACTGCCTTCAGCATCGCACGTTTTACAGCCTCGCCATTCATAGCGAGCCCCTCGCTTCGGAATGCTGCGAGCTGCGCCCCGATCAGAGGGGTCAAGTCAGGAAAATTGCGGTTGAAATTACCCCCCAGCCCTAAGTCCGCCCGGCCAGCATGATACCCTTGGATTCTCTGAGATAAGCCAATCGGATTGGCACATGGCACTATGATGATCTCTCCGTTCGGCTCACCCCCTCTTTCTTTGAGCAGTCTCACAAGATGGCTTAGGATCACCATTCCCGGGAGTTCGTCAGCATGGAGGCCCGCCTGAAAATATATTTTTGAGCCTGGACGGCCAACTCCGAAACGATGGACGGTAATGTGACGCCAAGTGCCGATGGATGAGGGGAAAAGGGGAATATCTTCTACAACAGAATGCATGCCGATCTCATCATGGTTGGGCGGCGAGGTGACCTAAGGGAGCCCTGCGCATTGAGCTGCAAGGCCTGCTCCACGCGAGCTAATGTGGCAAGAATATTTTACAGATGGATCGCATCTAACTTCTATATTGCACCTGCGTTTACTTGGCTGCCCGCCGTGTCGACGATGGCCAGCTCTTCGCGTCCGCTGCGGGTGAGCTAATTGTGAGCTTTCGGGAGTTTTCCATTTGGACATGACCGACGAGACTGGATTTACCAGGCTTCAAATTCTCCGGAAGGCAGCTTTCCCAAGCCCCGGCAGTGTCAAATATGCGGTCACGGCGAAGGTCGGGCACGTTGGGTCGAGCGCTATAAAGCCGAGGGCGCGCCGGCTTGGCCGAGCCCTCGTCGCGGCCCAAGCACAGCCCCAGCGGCACCGAGCAGCCGAGCGTCGAACTGATCTGGCAGTGCGGCGCCAGCGCTTCACCGGCCAGCACATCGTGCGTGAGGTTGCGTTTCGCCAGCGACTGTGAGCCGGGTGCCTGCACGCGCAGGCCTCTCGCGATTGACGGACTTGGAGCCGGCCGAGCCGGTGGTTCGCTAGCAGCGCGAGCGGCCAGGATGCACATCGACGTCAAGAAGCTCGGCCGCTTCGAGCGCGTGGGCCACCGCATCACGGGCGATCCGTAAGCGAGAGAAGTGACATGAGGTTCGCTTTCATCGAGAGGCGCTACCGCCGTATCGAAAGGCGCTACCGCCGTACTCCTGCCCTGAATGAGAGGATCTCGCCGTCGCCGCCGAAGCCGGCCAACGCCACTGGCTGAACATTGGTTTTTGCGCGAGGTCCTCCACTGGATCCGCCACACTTGCATGCGCGGAGTGGCTGGCGGATGTTCCCAAAGACCATCGCACGGTTGAGCCTTACGCACTATCCACAAGGTGATGCTGGATCGAGGGCCGCAGATTGATTCTCAAGACTGCCAGCGAGAGCGCGTCGCGTTCGAACGGGCTTATGCAACGCGCTCCTTTGTTTTATTCACGTCGTTTTCACGCAAAGAGAGATCGCTTTTGGGGCGACATGCATTAACCAGTGCACTCCGCGCAACGATGCGAATTGACCGATTTCTTTCATGCCTCGAGCCAGCATTGCGAGAAGGCGTAGGCGTCCATCAGTGACTGGACCCGTCCGACATAGCCGCCAACCTTATCGGAAATTGCGTCAATGGACTGGTTGAACATCGGCACGACCGTCCCCCCTTCATCGCGAACAATGATGGCCATCTCTCGATAGAGATTCTTCCGCTTGTCCTGATCGAGCTCGCCGAGCGCTTCGGTGAGCAGCTTGTCGAATTTCTCATTGTGGAAGTGGGTGTCGTTCCAGGGCGCCGTCGACAGATAGGCGGTCGAGTACATCATGCCCTGCGTCGATCGCGCGCCCCAGTTGGAAGCGCAGAAGGGCTGCTTGTTCCAGACATCGGACCAGTAGCCATCGCCCGGTTCGCGCTTGACGTCGATGGTGATACCGGCCTTTGCCGCGCTCTGCTGGAGAAGCTGCGCGGCGTCCACAGCGCCGGGGAAGGCAACATCGGAGGTTCTGAGTACTATCGGCCCGCTGTGGCCCGACTTCTGATAGTGGAACTTGGCTTTATCCGGATCAAAGGTGCGCTGCTCGATACCCTCCGGGAAGAGGGGTTGGGACTCATTGACCGGGATGTCGTTGCCGACCGTGCCGTAGCCGCGGAGGATCTTGTCGACCATCTCCTGACGATCCACCGCCAGCTTGAGCGCCATCCTCAGATCGTTGTTATCAAAGGGCGCAGTGTCGCATAACATGTTGAACACGTTTTGGCCGGAACCCGCCAGGGCCTCGACCTTCAGGTTGGGCACTCGCTTGATGAGATCGACGACCTTGGGCTCGACCCTGTTGATCATATGCACCTGGCCGCCCTGCAGCGCGGAAATGCGGGCTGTGGGGTCATTGATGACGACGATCTCGACCTGATCGGCGAAGCCTTCCTTGTCGGCATGCCAGAAATTAGCGAAGCGCTCGCCCCCATGGCGCACGCCGGGCTGGTTTACGGTGACCTTGTAAGGACCCGCACTGATGCCTTCGGCCGGATTGTCCTTACCGCCATTGGGCTGGATCACGAGATGATAGTCTGCCATGAGGTAAGGGAACTCGGCATTCGCATTCTTAAGGGTGATGACGGCGTCGCGCCCATCGGCCTTGAGACTCTCAATGCCTGCTAAGATGCCCAGGGCACCGGACTCCGATTTTTTGTTGGAATGGCGCTCCAGCGTCGCCACAACATCTTCTGCCGTCACGGTCTTGCCGTTGTGGAATTCGACGTCCTGACGGATCTTGAAGGTCCAGACTTTGGCGTCTTTGGATGAGCCGATCTCCTCAGCAATGCGAGGCTCCAGGCCGCCGTTCGACGTCAGCGCGACAAGGTACTCGCCCCAGCATTTGCAGAAGTAGGACATAACCTCAATGAATTTCGCCGGATCGAGGCTGTCCGTTGCCGCGCCGCCTGCGAGGCCGGCTTTCAGGATGCCGCCCCTTTTCGGTGTTTGCGCCATCGCGGCGCCCGCAAGAAGCGAGTTGGCGAAGGTGGTACCGACGCCGAGCGCCGTCGCACGGCCGAGAAATTCACGTCGGCTCAACCCGCCCGCTGCGAAGCGGCGGCTTAGAGACTCGAGTTCCTGCGACATTGATAGTTCCTCTCCGTTTGTTCCGTTCCCCTCGTGGCCGACAACATGGCCACTATCAGAAACCGTATCACCGCCGGTGGGTCCCATTTTCGAGAATCCAACGTCCCCGACGCAGGAAGTTCGCGTTTTGCTCTCGACCCACGCAGAAGTGCGACCCAGTGAGCGGGCAGGACGGGATCAGGTGGCTATGAAGGGTCGACTGGATGACGTTCTTCAATCGAGATCTCTGTCGGACAATCTGATTGCGCCGTGTCACCTGGCGACGCAGAGCCTGCGTCCGGCTCATCCGGAATCCAGACTTCCGGCAGGAAGCCGCTGCCATAGAGCTGCGCCAGAACGCTGGTATCGATCGTGTCAGTCTTGATCTTGGCACAGGCGATGATGCGCACCTGCTTCGGGTTTGCGATCACCACTTTCTTCACATGCGGCGCGACAACGGCGGCGGCCGAGGACGCGTGGCCGCCTCGATCACCACGACATCATCCAAGGACAGCTTTGCGGCGAAGGCATCCAGCAGATCGCGCCGCATGTCGACACGGCCCAGCCGCCTGAGCCTGCCGACCTCCCAAGCTACCGCCTCGGCGAAGGCGCGATGGATATCCAGTCCGATGACGCGCATGCCCGTTCCTCCTTCTTGGCTCGGTCAAAGACGGGAGCTGGCGGGCAGCACGACATCTACTGATCCGCGCTCGCAGCGCATCCGGGAAAGTCGCGAGGGGCGGCCATGTAACGAGCTCGGGCTCTCAGCCCACGGTCTATTGCCTGCCTGCACCTTCGTGCTCCCGGTGCCCCACGTCCCGGATGGGCTCACCGTAAGGCCGTTCCAAAACAAGAACAGCAGGACGAAAAGGCACCACAGATCACATACCGGATACCGGCCAGGCCGAACGGTCTTCCAGACCAGCGTGCGCGAATGGGCCTACGTGCGAGCCTACAACAGCTCTCAAGAACGCACGGCCGAACGACTGCATTGACTTCATCGATACCATTGGCACAGGCCTCACGGCAGCCTAGGATCAAAACCACCCATCAGTAGCATCGGCTTAGATCGGGACAACCTATTGAGGCTCACAGCTAGCTCTGTCTCTATGGAAGAAAGCTCCGGCCTTGATTGCTTCAAGAACTAAGGAATGCGAGGGTTGCTGGTCGGGAAAGCTTGTAACGACCGCGCATCATCGAAGGTTCTTAGCCATCTAGCGATGTGGCAATGGTACTGGAGACCTAGCGGCTCCGGAGAGGGTTTATCCCCCGATGTTGACTCCAGGCCGATCAAACACGGCTTACCGCAGCAGCTATGTCTTCAGTCTGCGGCGAGAGCTGACATGAGAATGCTTAAATCCGACAACTGGTCCATTTGCTTAATCGTCGCGAGCGCGCGGGCGGTGTTGGCGGGACTCAGCACGGATATCGCGCAGTCCTTGAATTTGGACACAAACTCATCTTCCGCCATCGGGTTCTCCGGATGGCCGCGCATGTACTGCACGGTTTTATCCAACACCCATCCGTCCTCAAGCGAGATTTCAACCCGGGCGGCAGCGCAGAAGCTTCTCGGGTTGGGGCGGGTCAGTTCGGGATCGAATTGAAGCCTTGAAATGTGGATCAGCCGCTGGATGACTGGATCATCGACCACTTCTTGGGAGAATTCGGCAAGCGATACACGCCCCCGGGCCAGCGCGACCGCGGAACAAAACTCGATACTGAACTTGCCCTCCGTAGGTGATTGAGGAGCATGGTACGCCAGGTCACCACCCACTCCCGGAGCAAGGACACATCGAATGGACCTTACGTGTTCAGGGTGGATGTTATGGCTGTTGCGCAATTCGAGAATAGCATCGATGGCCGAATGGGTATCCAGGCAGGACGGATACTTTTTGAAAACAATACCTGGCTCTCGGATATCAAAGGGATTGCCGAGGAGCGGAGCGACGTCGGTGGATCGCCCGCGCTGCGATATGTACGTGGTAAGAAAGCCGTTGGGGCCGTCGAGCGCATTGGGACTTGCCGTGGCTCCTGCTGCAGCTAAAAGCGCCGCCTCCAAGCCGTCCCTCGCTGCAAAACCGCAATGCATCGGCTTTACCATCGAGCCGATATTCGCACGTATACCGGCCACACGGGAGGCGGCAATGCCGATGGCGGTAGCTGTGTGTTCAGCGTCGAGTCCTAATATCTTCGCAGCTCCGGCGGCAGCGCCAAACACCCCGAGTGCTGCGGTGGCGTGCCAACCGGACTGATAAAGCTCGTAACCAGCAACGCGGCCGAGCTTTGTCATCACTTCAATGGCAACGGCATAGGCAAGAAGGACATCTCTGCCCGAACGATCTGTCAGTTCGGCAGCCGCCAAAATCGCCGGGAGTGCGGGGGCCGTAGGATGCCCGCACATCGGGTCGCTTACGTCGTCAAAATCGCAAGCGTGTGCCATCACGCCGTTGGCTAGCGCCGCGCCGAGCGCAGAGATTTGAATGGAATGGGCAAGAACTGTTGCTTTTTTATCCCCACCGACTTTGGGCACTATAGTGTCGAGCACCATTCGGGTTACCGGCTCCCTTGCACCCGCAATCGCGCAGGCCAAGCAGTCCATGATCCCGAATTTCAGAGTTGTAATATCGGTTGGCGACAGGGCGCCAAATTCAAGCCCGCTGGCAAATCCTCCTATCGCCATAGACAGAGAGACAGCACCGTTAACATTCGAGTTCATAAGGGTTGCCTATTTCGAGATCAGCTCGTGTCAGTGATTAGATTCGCCGGAGACTATCTGCCGCCCACTAACAGCTCGAATAGCGGAGCCAACGTGGGCTGCTGATCGAGGTGGTTGATGAAGTCTCCGATCGCCCCGAGTTGTTTCTCGGAAAACGGGAACATGGACATTTCGGCACAAGCTTTTAATTTCTGCACACCATCGGCCAGCGAAGCCGGCTTTTCGGGGTGTCCGAATGCTTTGTCGACACGAATGAAATGTTCCGCTCCGCCTTTTAGCCTCACTTTGACCGTCACCGGCGAATTGGAATAGAGGCCGTGCGTGCGTTCGATCTCTGGATCAACTTCAATTTTAGTGACCGCCATGATCCTACGAACGGCCCGATCCCCAAGCGCATCGGGAAGGAAATCGCGAATTGCAAGTTCGCCGCGCTGGGCCGCGACAGCTGTGGCGTAAGGCAGGCTAAAGCGCGCTACGACCGGATCTTTCGGATCCCATTTTTGATCGCGCGGCTGGGCTACAAAATCCTCAGCAAGACGATTCAATCCGAGCTCGATTGAGACAATATCCTCCCCAGCGAATTTGTACCTCTGCCGCAATTGCAGAAGCCCGTCGATCGCAGGATGTACGCATTTACAGGCCGGCCACGGCTTGAAGCTGATGGAAGCGTTCACATACTCATTCCCGAGTTTGTCCATGAGCAAGTCAAGATCGTAGGCGGGTTCGAAGGCCTTGTAAAAGCCGTACCTCCCAAAAAACGGCTCCCGCGGTCCGTTGAAGCCCACCATTGCTGATAGGGCTGACTCCAGTCCAGCACGTGCCCGCAACCCCTGCTGCAGCGAGACGGTGTGAGCAGCCTCTTCGTACATCTGCAATTCTCCAGCAGCGTGCGCGTAAGCGATTCCGAACGCATTTCGGGTTTTTTCTTCGTCAAGCCTCAGCAACTTGCTGCTGACCGCAGTTGCGCCCCAGACCGCGACCATATTGTCGCGTCCTGTCTCTATGGCGTTGGTGGTGACGCTGCGGGCCAGACGAATATGCAGGTCGATAGCGGTGGCGACAGCCGACAGCAATTCGCCCCCGGTGATGGAAGGGTCACGTTCGGCCAGTGCCAGCGCTGGCGGCACATCATAGGCGCTTGCGTGGCAACCGTTGATACAGAGCTCATAGGTCTCATCAAAATCAAGGGCTCTGGCCGTCGTCGCATTGACCAAGGCCGCCAAGCTGGCGGGGAGCTTCTCTCCGGAAATCCAGACCGTACATTCTGGCTTGCCGCCCGACAACGCACCCAAGTCGCGAGAGAAGCGGGCGATAGGATCATTCGATCCGCCGATCGCGCACGCGATCGTGTCAAGGATTGAGAGCTTGGCACGTTCTATCGCCTTCTCGGGTATCGCCTCGAGCCTGGAATTGAGAACATGCATGATGAGTTGCGTTGTTACATCCACTGCCATACCTCCAAGCGATCTGGATCGAGAGCCCTTATGCGCGAGCAGGTCGATCGTCTAGCCACGACACTGGCAGCCGATAGATGACCTCGTGTCGGTCAATCCCCACAACAAAGCCGAAGCTGTCAGCGCTGTTTAGATGTAGGGCCAATCAGGATGCGCTTTGCATAAACCATGCCCGTTTCGAGCAGGAAAGCTGCGTTTTTTCTACCGCTCGCGCGCAAACCTGATTACTGAAGTGTAGAAGATTGCCGAGCGCAACGGACACCGGCTGTTCGTTCAGGCACGCCTCGTGCTGACTTGTCTGCACGCCGTCGCACGGTCGGCTGCCGGATGTCGTGGGCGACAAAACGGCGAAGACGAAATTCAAGGGCGCCTCGACGAGCAATGCCGCGCATGACCACGGCCCTGCTTGGTGATCCGCCCATGGTAGGCCGGACCTGGCCCGGACTGTCGGACGCTTGGGTTCAACCCGAGATAGCTCACGAGCTTCCGCGGATCGTCGAAGCGCGACACGTCGCCGATCGCCGCCTTCATCGCCAGCGCGACGGTCATGTCGAAGCCGGGAATGGTCATGAGCCGCTTCAGGCTAAAGGCGCTGCTGCGAGCAAGGCCGAGAGGACCATCAAGGCTCTCTGGGACGCGGTCGGCACGGTCGTGGACCTCTTCACACCAGCCGAATTGCCAGCTACTTCAACGCCGCAGGATATGAACCGGATTAAATACGACATGCTCTAGCGTCTCGGCAGGGCATACTGGTCGGATCGCGCTGATCACCCCGCAAGCCAGACAACGGGCCCTCGTTCAGCCTGCGCTCTAGCTCCTGACACGGCAAATCTGCGGGGCAGATTCATTCTGCAAAGTGGTTGCTCATAAAAAATTCATGGCAGGTTAGCCCTCTGACAATATCGAGAACTGTCCGGAATGCGTGCACCTGGGTTTAAACCAGCTAGGTATGCCCTCAACCTTGATCTTCTAGCGGGACGGGGGGTGAGATCAACCCCCTAACACAGGTGGGTACGGTAGCCATTGGCGACATGGTATCACTACCCACATTGCCACGTTGAATACTTCGTCTGGGCCGCCACTTTGGAGAATGCCAATATGAGTGAAATGGACTCGATCAATGATGTGATTCCACCTACGGATGTCGTTAAATGCACGGCGCGCATCGGCGCTGAAATCAGGGGCTTCAAGCTATCGGCCGATTTGCCGGACCAAGCCATCGCTGCGATAAACGGCTTGATGCTTGAGCACAAGGTCATCTTCTTTCGCGACCAGGGTCATCTCGACGACGCCGAGCAGGAGCGGTTTGCTCTTCGTTTCGGCAAGCCTTCGCCATACCCGGAGGGAACGATGCCGATCCTCGAGGTCGATTCCGCACGGGGGACCCATTCTGACATTTGGCACATCGATTGGTCCTGCATGCAAGCCTATCCCAAGATTTCCCTGCTGCGAGGCGTTGTGATCCCCCCGGTCGGCGGCGACACAGTATGGTCAAACACGGCGGCCGCATATCTCGATTTGCCGCTGCCGCTGCAACGGCTTGCCGACGACCTCTGGGCTGTTCACAAGTTCCCCGGAGCTTCTAGAAGGCCCTTTGCCGAGCCCCTTACCGGACCAAGAATCGAGACCGAGCACCCCGTCGTACGCGTCCATCCCGAGACCGGCGAGCGCACGCTGGTGCTCGGCTGTTACGTAGCACATTTCCTTGGCGTCTCGAAATATGACGGCGAGAGGCTATTCGATCTATTTGAATCTCACATCGCCGCGCAGGAAAACACGGTGCGCTGGAAGTGGAAGCAGGGTGATGTTGCTATCTGGGACAACCGAGCGACGATGCATTGCGCGACGACGGATTACGGCAACCAGCGCCGCGTGGCACGCCGAGCGACCGTCGAGGGCGAGGTACCCGTCAGTGTCGACGGCCGGTACAGCGTTGCCCGATTCAAATTTGTCGAGAGTGATGAGAAATCGTGAGCTTGGCGGGTTTGCTTTGGGACAGGTATCAAAGGAGGCCTGCTGGAAAAAAGCGCCCGCCCCTCTTTCGTGTTACCGTGATAGACGGTGTTCCGGCCTCCCGCCGATGGCATTCACTCGCGAACTCACCTGCGCCTACAGCTTGGCCTTCTCCAGGGCCGCCTAGTACTTGCCTGGGGCCAAGAGGCGCTCTTGCGCGACCTCGCCTCCAGCCCCTTCAGCCGCTTCTTCATCGTCTCCAGATCGTGACGCTGCCACACCGTGCGAGAAGAAGTGACCGAGCTTGCGCATGTGGTTGGAGTGCGGATCTGTCCAAGCGGATATTCGAGCGCCAAGTCGAGATGCTTGCTTCAATCTGCTCTTCACCAACTATCATAAACTTGCATGCTTTTTAGCTAGACGTGCCGGAGCTTGTAGGCGCCGGCTGTGCCGCGACAAGAATGCGGCATTAATCATTCGGCCAGAATAGTCAAGTGGAGTCAAACCATGGCAATTGGAAGAGGACCGCAAGCATTCCCCAGAACGGAATACATGCGCCGACTTGCAGCAGTGAAGTCGGAGATGGCGCGTCGTGATATTGATGCTCTCGTCGTGGTGGACCTAAATAACAATACTTATCTCACCGGATATACCGCCCTTTCGGGGTACACCCCGCAGGGACTTGTGGTTTCGATGCACGAAGAGGAGCCGATGTTCGTTCTGCGCCGCTGCGAAGCGGCGGCCGCCATTCACCAGTGTTTCATGGAGCGCAACAAAATTATCTCCTACCCCGAAGCGCTCATAGCGAATCCTGAAATGGATGGATACGATGCGGTGATCGATTACTTGGAAGAAATCGGCCTTGGAAATCGGCGAATAGGGATCGAGCTGTTAAATCTTTCCGCAGAGACCGCGGAGAAGTTCAGGAGGCGACTGCCAGATGCCAAGATTGTTGATTGCACCAAGGTGGTAACCTGGCTCCGGCTTGTTAAGTCTGATCTCGAAATAGCTGTCGTGCGGGAGGCGGCTGCGATCTCGGATGCGGCAATCCTTCGTGCCGGCGAGGTGATACGTCCCGGTGTTCGTGAAGCCGACGCGAGCGCGGAAATCGTGGGAACCTTGATTCGGGGTGCAAACGGCAAGTCCGGGACGAATTTTTATCCCATCTGCTTATGTTCCTCACCTCGGACGGGTACCTGCCATATTCCTTGGAGCGAGGATGTCTTCAGAAAGGGATCGCAGGTAAACCTTGAACTCAGTGGTGTGCGCCATGGCTATTGTGCCGGCCTCATGCGAACCTACTCGATCGGCGCGCCCTCCGATCGCCTGCGTCGCGTCCACGAAATCCAAGTCGCCGGTCTCGAAGCTGCCCTTGGGGCAGTCCGGCCAGGGGTGACCTGCAGTGACGTCGCCACGGCCTATATTCGCACCATCGAGAAACAGGGCCTCGGGAGCGAGACGCGTTGCGGATATGCCCACGGGATCGGGTGGCTCGAACCGACCGCCAGCCTTAAGCCTGGCGACATGACCGAGTTGAAGCCGAACATGATGTTCCACCTTATGCTGGGCAACTGGATCGACGAGGATTTCGGATACGTCATCAGCGAGACGTTCCGCGTGACCGGCTCCGGCGTTGAAGTACTGACCACTGCGCCCCGAAAAATCTTTGAGATTTAGCTGAGTCGGGGATCATTTTGAATCTAATGAATACCCGGGCGAGTAGGTTGGCGAGTTGAAGCAATGAAAGTGACCTGAGATCCTGTTCTCTTATGGCTTGAGGGAGAGTCCTGGGTTCCTTGCTCCGATCTCATGCGGCCTGTTTCCAGCGTGGATTTCATTCGGAACTCGGCTGGCGGCATGTCGCAGACGGCCGAGTGTGGTTCATGGTGATTGTAACCTTTCTTCCAAGAGGCGGTGGCGCTGCGGCCCTCGGATAGCGTCGAGAACAGCGTGTCGTTGCGGCACTCGTGCTTACGGTTACTCGCCTCGATCCCCGATATCGGACCGATCACAGGGTGGTGTCCTGAGAGTTCTGCAAATTCGCCGAAAGAGGCGGTCATGGCAGGCTGGTGATGTTCAACGTCACCGATTCCCTGGAAGGAACGCCACCATGACCAAGATAGAAGGTAAATCGACCAGCGCCGCCGTCAAAGACATTTTGCTTTCGAACCCGGATGGATTGCACGAGATGACCCGTGCGGTGATGCAGGAAGTGCTAGAGGCCGAGATGGAAGAGAGGAAGAGACGCCGGGTGCTTTCGAAGCGCGAGCGCACGCCAGAGCGGCTCGGCTATCGACCGGGACGTCGGAGATGTGAGGAAGGCATGAACTACATGGGCAAAACGGTTGGCATTTACAAAAGAGCTTGACGCACACAACCGATCACAGCGACCGCATTGCCGCGACCATACCCGATCCCTCCATGTTCCGCTCCGGGCGCGAGTTTGCCGCTTGGCTGGGCCTCACGCCTCGGCAAAACTCGTCCGCCGGGACATGCCGTCTTGGCGTCTTTTTCACCGAAAGGCGTGCCGGCATAATGCTTCATACTGCGCTTCAAGCTCAAGGCGCTGCTGCGAGCAAAGGCCGAGAGAACCATCAAGGTTTTGTGAAATGCGGTCGGCGCGGTCGTCGACCTCTTCGATCTTCCCAAGCGCATGCTACCGGGAGCGCGACCGGGAGACGCGCGAGACGCGGGCTCAGACTATCCGCATCCGAAGCTCAGGAATTCCAATGTTTTCCTCGAAGGCGCTGACCGCCGTCATTCAGGAAGCCTCCGTCCAGGACATCTCGATGCGCTCGGCCGACGATCTGGTCGAGGCGATGGGCATGAGCGGCACCTTCAAGAGCCAGGTCTCACGGCTGTGCGGAGAGAGCGTTGATTGCGGTCACCTGATTCTAAGTAACGGAAGTATACTTGAGAACCGTCCAGCACCCTCAATCTCAAGACATCGTTCGATAATACGGTCCACTTGATCTCCCGTAAGTTTTCCTTCCGCACAAAGCAAAAATTTCTTGCGCAATTCTTGCGTCAAATCACTCGGATCTCCTTTTACCTCGTGAGAGCCTACGAGTTGGTACAGCTCTCGTCCATCTTGCGTCCGTATTCGTACTTCTGCGGCCGGCGGATTGCCGTCGAACTCAGGGCCATGTTCAAGTTGCACGCGGTCGATCAAATTCCGCACTAGCGGATCGGTAAAGTTGCTCTCTTGATAGACTTTCGGAGTAATATCTCCGTGCAGAACGGCCATTGCTGTAAGAAAATAAGAGCTATGATCCGCATTTTCCTTATTCTTCGGATATTTCTTGACCGGATCTCCGGTGTGTATGACCGTTCGCTTGTTGGTGCGGATCGTGATCGTCTCTATGTCACTGGGGGTAAGATTATTTTGACGAACTAAAGTCGTTGTCGCCTTCAAATGGCCCAGCGTTGTGGATTCGGCTGGCACATTTTTAATCTCAACCCTCGAAATAAACCACCGCCCGCCCATGGACTTTGGCGCATAATTCTTTGTGCTGCCGAGGACTGAATGAGCGAAGCCCTTATTCCCTTCGATGATTCGTCCTGGGCCTGTAAATCCTTTGGCCGCCAATTTGCACGCAAACAATCCCATTTCTGAAAGTACGCCATCGGCGATATTCTTTGTCATTACATATTCTTCTCCATCGGCGTCAAGAATATCCAAGCCAACTGCTAGACTGCCTGCAATACCCATAGCGTTTGCAATTTGTTCGGCATCCAACCCCATAAGACGACCGGCAATGGCCGCGCCCATATAAGGATGAACTGAGCCATGATGAAACCCTCGAGCCTCGAGCGAAGTCGTGAACGCTTCGAGCATGCAGCCGTAGACTTGATACCCGGCGACCAGAGCTTCAAGGAATTGCTTGCCAGAGGAGCCGGCTAATTCACTGACAGCGATAGCAGTAGGCAAGGAACCGCTTGGATGCCCGCCGGCAAGCACCCCCTCCGTGAGCGGAATATCGACGGTATCGTTGTAGTCGAGGAAACGCATCATGGCCTGATTGGCGATTATCGCTCCCCGCAATGGTACACGCGTGCTCTCCCCCAAAATTGTCGCCTGTGCCTCCCCTTGCAACTCGCGAGCGAAATCACGGCAAATGCGTCCTGTGGGACTACTAAACCCTCCAATCACACAAGCAAAAGCGTCAATGATTAAATGTTTTGCCCGAAGTGCGATATCATCCGGCAGTTCTTCAAAATTTCCCGCAAGCGCTATTTCGGCAAGCTCAAGTGTTACGCTCATTTGCGGCTCCTTTCGAACATGCGCTATCCATTATCTTATGTGACCCGGCCCGTCAGGAGCTATCGTGTCCTGGAGAGCCTTTTTGGTCGCGCTTGGAGTGAAACCGTGTAGCTAAAGTTGGGGCTTGGCTGAGTTCCGCCCTCTTCCTTAGACGTCTGTCACGACGTCCGGCTAATCCCGCACAAAAGGCCTTTATCCCTGTAACAGCGAACTATAGCATAGACTCACCGCCATCGACGTAAATAGTATTGCCGGTGACATACTCAGCCATTCCGGATACCAGGTACAAGCAGGCGTTTGCGATATCTTCTACAGTACCGAGGCGTCGCAACGGCGTTGTTTCTCGTGTATGCCGATATATGTTTTGAAGATCCGGGTAGTTTTTGATGTCTCGATCAGTATCAATCCACCCAGGGCAAATGCAATTGGCTGTAATTCCCTCAGGGCCCAACTCGAGTGCAATTGTTTTTGCCAAGATGGTCATACCTGCTTTCGCCACATTGACGTGCGCGCGGTTTGCCATTGGGATCACCCCTTCGGCTCCCGAAAGATGAACAATCCGACCAAATTTTTTCTTGCGCATGTATGGTACAACGGCTCTCGCAAGGTAGAAAGCAGAGTTCAGGTTAGTATTGATAACCTTTTGCCAATCCCCGATAGATATATCTGTGAATGCCTGATGGGGTCTGATTCCGACGTTTGATACTGCGATGTCGATCGACCCAAAGCGCTTGGCCGCGTCATTTACGACATAGGCAATAGCGTCTGGATCGGCTGCGTCTGCAAGGACCGCATAAGAATCCACACCGAGCGCGCGGATCTCCGCTGCCACAGCTTCGATCTTATTTTTGTCGTGAAGCCCGTTAACAACGATATTCGCGCCAGCGCGAGCCAGAGTTAGAGCAATTGCCCTTCCGATATTTTGGCCCGATCCAGTGACGATTGCCGTTCGGCCTTTTAAATCCAGCGTCATACTCTACCCCTTGCACAATCGCTACGGCCAAGAAATCCAAGTCGGCTCAGCCGGCTCGCAGCGACGGAACGGCCGAAATATTCTAGTTTATACGACATTGGGATGCTGCTCCTGTTACGAGTGTGGCCCTTGGTGACGACAAAGCGGCCCCGGCCGCTAGACGAGCTGAATACTACATCAGCGGGCCGGACTGATCCGGCAAATCAGCCGCAATCAGAGCAGGAAATCGGCGTATCTTTGCTCGAAACGAATAACGGCAGCGACTGGCGGAGAGAGTGGAAAGCCCATGGCATTCGAAAGGGACAGGCTGGTCCCGTAAGTTGATCGTTACTTTTCATCCGATCGCTAGCAGCCGGTGGATGGTAATGATTCGGCGTCGAGGTAGTGTATGATTTCTCGGCACGAAACAACAGGAGCGACACCGCCGTTGGTTCCGGCCAGGTTGCAGACGCCTTCAATTGCAGGAGGAGAGCGTTCGTCGTGGGGAACGAACTATGCACAAGAATTCGCCCGGGTGCAATCGGCACCCGGCGTAAATCGTTGGGCCTTCCTTCTGCTGTCGGGTTGCTGCCGATAGTTGCAAATGTGCATGATCTGCCACCACCTCGCACGCACCACGCACGATAGCGCGGCCGCCAGCACCACAACTTAGACGCTCTGCCGATCAGCCGTCAGAAGAGCGAAGCCTGTTCGTGACAGGTCGATTGCGCAGTCTACCCGGACCTTGGGCACTACATCCCGCAGCAGCCCGAACGGGCCTATCCGACCCTGAGGGCGAAGCCTCCGGCGTTTGTTTTTGGCCGAAAACCGATTGGGCTCCGTTCCCGTTGAATCAACGTGCTCCCAAAATATATCAGAACCGGAGGGCGAGGAGCAAACGTCCACCGGATGGGCAATTAGTTTCACGCTGGGCGAAATAGCCGGGCGGCTCGGATCATGCCTCGAGCCAGCATTGCGAGAAGGCGTAGGCGTCCATCAGTGACTGGACCCGTCCGACATAGCCGCCAACCTTATCGGAAATTGCGTCAATGGACTGGTTGAACATCGGCACGACCGTCCCCCCTTCATCGCGAACAATGATGGCCATCTCTCGATAGAGATTCTTCCGCTTGTCCTGATCGAGCTCGCCGAGCGCTTCGGTGAGCAGCTTGTCGAATTTCTCATTGTGGAAGTGGGTGTCGTTCCAGGGCGCCGTCGACAGATAGGCGGTCGAGTACATCATGCCCTGCGTCGATCGCGCGCCCCAGTTGGAAGCGCAGAAGGGCTGCTTGTTCCAGACATCGGACCAGTAGCCATCGCCCGGTTCGCGCTTGACGTCGATGGTGATACCGGCCTTTGCCGCGCTCTGCTGGAGAAGCTGCGCGGCGTCCACAGCGCCGGGGAAGGCAACATCGGAGGTTCTGAGTACTATCGGCCCGCTGTGGCCCGACTTCTGATAGTGGAACTTGGCTTTATCCGGATCAAAGGTGCGCTGCTCGATACCCTCCGGGAAGAGGGGTTGGGACTCATTGACCGGGATGTCGTTGCCGACCGTGCCGTAGCCGCGGAGGATCTTGTCGACCATCTCCTGACGATCCACCGCCAGCTTGAGCGCCATCCTCAGATCGTTGTTATCAAAGGGCGCAGTGTCGCATAACATGTTGAACACGTTTTGGCCGGAACCCGCCAGGGCCTCGACCTTCAGGTTGGGCACTCGCTTGATGAGATCGACGACCTTGGGCTCGACCCTGTTGATCATATGCACCTGGCCGCCCTGCAGCGCGGAAATGCGGGCTGTGGGGTCATTGATGACGACGATCTCGACCTGATCGGCGAAGCCTTCCTTGTCGGCATGCCAGAAATTAGCGAAGCGCTCGCCCCCATGGCGCACGCCGGGCTGGTTTACGGTGACCTTGTAAGGACCCGCACTGATGCCTTCGGCCGGATTGTCCTTACCGCCATTGGGCTGGATCACGAGATGATAGTCTGCCATGAGGTAAGGGAACTCGGCATTCGCATTCTTAAGGGTGATGACGGCGTCGCGCCCATCGGCCTTGAGACTCTCAATGCCTGCTAAGATGCCCAGGGCACCGGACTCCGATTTTTTGTTGGAATGGCGCTCCAGCGTCGCCACAACATCTTCTGCCGTCACGGTCTTGCCGTTGTGGAATTCGACGTCCTGACGGATCTTGAAGGTCCAGACTTTGGCGTCTTTGGATGAGCCGATCTCCTCAGCAATGCGAGGCTCCAGGCCGCCGTTCGACGTCAGCGCGACAAGGTACTCGCCCCAGCATTTGCAGAAGTAGGACATAACCTCAATGAATTTCGCCGGATCGAGGCTGTCCGTTGCCGCGCCGCCTGCGAGGCCGGCTTTCAGGATGCCGCCCCTTTTCGGTGTTTGCGCCATCGCGGCGCCCGCAAGAAGCGAGTTGGCGAAGGTGGTACCGACGCCGAGCGCCGTCGCACGGCCGAGAAATTCACGTCGGCTCAACCCGCCCGCTGCGAAGCGGCGGCTTAGAGACTCGAGTTCCTGCGACATGTAAGTTTTCCTCACCAACGGAAATACCCATTTGAAATTACGAGCATGGAATTGTCCCGCAATTTCTCTGTTACACAGTAAGGATGCACTCCATTGCTGTCCGTCTTAGAGAAATCGATGTCCGGAACGTACGGAAACACGCAGTGTCGTCGAGCCATGCCCGCCCGCCTCAGTCGTGGAACTTGGGACGCCTGACAGCTAAGCACCCAACAGGGCACCGACCAATGCGGTTGGTCATTAGGAGTATCAATTTGCCAGGTCTGGTTGCGCACAATCTAAAACAAGTAAATTGTCGATTTTTACGGCGGATGCTGGAGTTATCTCCATTAACATTCGGGTACCTACATGTGAAAATCCAATCTTCAAATTTTTTCGAAATGAGCGCGTGTTTGCTGGACGAATCCATCCAGTCACTTTCTCAACCTTTAAACGCTCGAAAGCAAACTGGACTACTGCCCTGCCTGCCTCGGTCGCAATCCCCTTTCCCGAGGTCGCTAGGTGGAGGCACGTTACTATTTGGACGTCATTCGGACCCTCGGGCAGATACGGGCCGCTGCACATTAATCCGCAATAGCCAGCGAATTTTTTCGCTTGGCCTTGATCCTTGGCGAACACCATCCATAAGCCGAAACGATTGTGCTGCCAATGGTTGATGAACTGATGAAGTGCAGCTTTCGACTGCTCTCTCGTCGGGCAGACTCCATCCTTGGCGTTCACCACGAACGGATCGCTATGAAGTCCATGTAGAAGAAGCTCGTCGCTAAGCGACGGCGGCCTTAGGAAAAGGCGTGGCGTTTCTAGGATGTACATGAGAGCTCTTGTCCTTTGCTCCACACGGTTACCGATCAAGCGCTGGGCGCGGCGCCTTGGGGGCTTACCATCCCCGCAGGCATTCTCGACGTCGGTACTGCCCGAGTTGTGACACTTTGTTTGCGCGTTCGTCTTTAGTACTGTGTGAAGCCCGTGGGTCCGGCCCCGTGATATGTCTGCCCCGCCTGGATGACCGCCTCGCGGTCAGCGAGATGTTTTCCAAGCCGTCCCTCCCCAAGACAGCCACCCGCTTCGTCCACGATGCGCCGATCTTCGACCGGCATGCCGACCAGCGATGGGTGTGCTCATGAAGGCGGGGAAAGCATTTTTCGGTGGGCTTGGTCATAGGAAGACTCCGCTGATGCGCTCGGAAGGTCCCTTGCATCAAACGTGCCAGAGGAAAAATATCACCAAAGCAAGGTGCAGCAGGTTTGTGTGTCGGGTGTCCGACACTTAGGCCAAAACCTTGCGCAGGGTCGATGTCGTCGTACTTTTCTCCTGCATTTGCCTTGCAGGTCTCGGCGCCTCGCAGACGGTACTCATTGAGGATAGGCGCTGGCGCCGACGGTCGATTCCTTAAGGAATTTCCGTTCGGCACCTGACTCCGGCGTCGCGCATGGTCGACCAGCCGCGTTCGCTCGGAAGCTGGTCGCAGAATCCTACGCGGTGCAATAAAGCTCGTAGGTGTCGCTCTCTCGGTCACCCGCATGCACGCAGCGCTCGGGCGCGCCAACGAGCGCAAGGACTGGCGTAGGTTCTCCAGCCAGCGGTAATTCTCCTTCGTCTCGATTGGCACGCGCGTCGGATTGATGTGGCGCTTGAGCGCGTGCGTTTCTTTGAACTTCGTTCGTATCCAGAACTTCGGCGCCGTCCGACGGGGGGTGCATACTCGAATGCATCAGCACCCCGCACAAGGTCAGCGCCGCCGTTGATGGTTTTGGTGAAGCCGATTGTGCCCGGCTGCGCGCGGCTATAGATACAATGTGTCGCGTCCGGCGGGAAGAGGATCGGACCTTCGCTCGGCGCAACACGCGCCGCGGTCGCGGCGAAATGGCCGGGGGCACACGCGAATTGTCGAAGAAGCGGTCGAGCCTTCGCCGACGCCTAGTCGCCGCAGGCCGCCATGACTGACTTGCCCGCGCAGTTGACATCGGATCCAGCAACCGTCGCAGGCGACAGGCCAGACGCTTTCGGGAAGGGGCGCCGCAGAAAGCTCTTCCTCCTGCCAAGCTGCTTCGCTGCTGTTGGTCTTGTCTCGCAACCCTCCGTGGTTCGGCGTCACGGATAGAATCACGGCAGAATGGCGATGTGGGTAATTGAAAGCCAGCGAAGGGTTCACCGGCGCCTGCGGCCATCCCGATCCTCCCGCTGCAAGTTCGTTCGTGAAGCGACGATCTCTGGTTTGAAAGAACGTTTGCCGGCCGTCCAGTAATGAAGTCACGCGAGGGCCGACATGAGAACGCGGAGAGCCGTCTAACTGCTCAATCGTCACAGGGGGTCGGGCGGCGTTGGCGGGACTCAGCACAGATCTTGCAAGTCCCTAAATTTGGACGAAACTCGTCTTCCGCCATGGGGCTTTCCGGATGGCCTCGCATGTAATGCACCGTCTCTGCTGCGGTTGATCGCGGCCCCCCTACATTAGCCACACCGTGCTTACCGACAAGGGCCAGTTCACCACCCCTGGTGCTGATGGCTCGGCGGTGCCGCTGATCAAGGAGGCACCGCCAATGGCGAGATCTTCCGCGCCTTCGAATACGCCTGGCCAGAACCACATGGAGCATCCGACGACCAAGGCCAGGCATCCGTGGACCACGGTCAGGTCGAGAGGATGAAACCGGACCATCAAGGACGCCATCGCCAAGCGCTTCTACTACGAGAGCCGCGACCAACTCCGCACCCATCTCGCCGACTTCGTCGCCGCCTACAACTTCGCCCGCAGGCTCAGGACCGTCAGGGTCTCACACCCTACAAATTCATCTGCAAAGCGTGGGCGTCACAACCGGAACGCTTCAAACTCCTTCCCTCCAGCAACTGCCGGGACCAAATAGCTAGTTGGCGCCGCAGGGCCGTTGCACCTCACCTCGCGTTACCCGACCGCCCAATGCTGCCCAATTACGAGAGTTCCCGTCCCAGTGCACTGAGTGATCCAGATAAGGAGGAGTGATTATGGCACGTCTCACAGCCGCGAATACGTGGTAGTGGACCCAGCCAACGTCATGCTGATGCACTCAAACAGGCGGTGTCAATGCTGATCGGCAGCGGAGACATCCGATCGCAGAGGCTGTGCCCCCGACGATCTTCGCAGGTGGGCACTGATCCCGGCGCGGTTGGCAAAGCCCTACAAGTGAAGCCGACAAAAGCGAAGTCATCGATGCTGCCAGCCGACAGACGAGCTTTGCGGTCAATCTGATCCAAGGCGTCAACATAAGACGCACCGCCGCCCTAGATCGCATACTACCAGAAGAGCCGCGATGGTTATCAGGTCCTGCGCTTGAGACCGCAAAATGCCAGCGCAGAACTGGATGCGGGCGCATACTGCACTTATTCTTCAATAGGCAGAGCCAATGACGCCTTGATCCGATCCATTACGACCATCGTCTTGACTGCTTTGATATCAGACTCATGAAAGAATCGGCGGGTAAATGCCTCATACTCGGCCATGTCCTGGACAGAGATCAAGAGAACGAAATCGGCTTCACCCGTTACATAGTACGCACTCATGATCTCAGGCGTGCGCCGAACCGCCTGCTTGAACCGATCAATGATATCTACCCGCTCACGCTCGAGACTGATCGACGCCAGCATGAGCATGGGACGACCCACGGCTCGTGGCGAGACTATGGCAACGTCAGCCTCGATTACACCTTCATCACGCAGTCGCTTCAGTCGCCGCTGACAAGCGGTCGCAGAAAGGCCCGCAAGTTCACCCAGCTCAGCCGTCGTCAGGCGATTGTCGCGCTGCACTGCGTTGAGAAGCTTGCGATCAACTCGATCCAGGTCCATTTCACGATCACTGCAAAAAAAGAGATATTTGCGCAGAAAAACTGCTTGACTCGCACAATATTAGCCTGAGTTCCACAAGGATCAAGCCATAAAATGATCCGATCAGCGAAAGGCATTTGCCTCCCGGTGGTGAACCTCTTGTCCTTATAAGTTCGGCCGAATGGTATGGATCGCCCGCAAGGTAGCTCGACGGCTTCTCAATCAAGGCATTTCGTTGCTCACAACTGAAGAAATGGGCGTCCTGAGTAGGTTTGCGCTCTTTACCCACGAACACGGATCTGATGACGAGCATGACTAGCCACTTTCTTCCTTTGGACGTCCTCCGGCGGGAATTTCCAGCCACCAAAAGCGCCATTTACATGGATGTTGCAAATCAGGGACTCATATCCAGAACCACCCGCACGTCCATGGATCAGCACCTTGATAATAGACTGAACGGCTTGAATGACGAAGAAGGAATGATGCAGCTTGTCGAGCAAACACGCTCCAGATTTGCTCAATTCATTGGGGCCGAAAAGGACGAAATCGCTGTTACAAAGAATGCATCAGAAGGCATTAACATAATCGGAAACGCGATTGCTTGGAAGCCGGGAGACAACGTTGTCCTGTGCCGCCAATTGGAGCACGCAAACAACATCTTGCCTTGGCTGCAACTCAGGGACAAGCACGGAGTCGAGTTGCGGATTGTCGAAACTGACAACGGCGCAATCCCCTGCGACGCTACTATCGATCAAATCGACTCGCGCACCCGTATCGTTACAGTATCGACTGTCACAATGGTGCCAGGCTTCAAGACAGTGATGGAGCCGATAGCCGAGGCTTGCAAGCGTCTTGGCGCCTTTCTTTTGGCCGACGCCTCCCAATCGGTTGGCATCCTCCATACCGATGTCAAACTGCTTCGCGTCGACGGTTTGGTGGCATCATCTTACAAGGGGTTGATGGGCCTCTATGGGTTGGGATTTCTATATTGCCGCCGGGAATGGGCGGATCGCCTAAGCCCTGCCTACCTCGCCCGCTTTAGCGTCGATTTGGGTGACGCACCAGAGTCGGCTCCAATATTCGATTCGGTAAAATTGCGCGCCGGCGCGCCCCGTTTTGAAATCGGCCATTTCAATTTTCCCGGCGTCATAGCAGTCCACGCATCCATCGGACAGCTAATGGAAATCGGCACGCCCGCTATTGAACACAGCGTTACATCGGTTGCAAGGCGACTGGCGTCGGGCCTCCTAGACCTCGGGCTTCCTGTCTGCGGCGGAACGCCAGGGGATCACACCGGAAGTATTGTTGCTCTCGGAGATCCAGCATTTGGTTCGGGAAAAGCCGATAGCCGAATTCAATCGCTGCACGAGCACTTATTAAAAAACCAGGTGATCGTCTCGGTCCGCCGGGGAATGCTGCGCTTCTCGCTACATTTATACAATACAGCAGACGAGGCTGACCGAGTTGTCGGCCTGGCAAAGAACTGGCTGGCATAGCCGCAAGCTTGCATTCTCTAGGAGGGATAGGAATATTCATGGCGTCCATCAGCACACAAACGGTAGAGCTACTCAAACAACTCATCAAAATTGAGAGCATCAACCCTTCAGCGTCGGCAAAGGGGAGCGGTGAACAAAAGGTCGCTGAGTTCCTGGAGGCCTTTTGCCGAGAGCGAAATCTGCCCTTTCAGTATCAGGAGGTAACCGACGGCCGCGCCAACTTCTTCACCTGGGTTCCAGGGCAGGAGCCCGATAAGCGTGTCCTGTTCATATCCCACATGGACACAGTGCCGGTTGATAATTGGGAGGCAGATCCTTTTTCGCCGGAGGAACGGGATGGTCGGATTTATGGGCGAGGAAGTTGTGACGATAAGGGCCCGCTCGCGGCAATGCTCATGGCTCTCAGCACCCTGGGGGACCGTAAGCCACGATACACGATTGTCCTAGGTGCAAGCGTCGACGAAGAATACCGAAAGAAGGGGGCGCGAAAAATCGCTCAATCAGGTGTATCCTACGAGGCCGCAGTGGTCGGTGAGCCCACTGACTTGGAGCTTGTCGTTGCACATAAAGGATCGGTCCGCTGGCAGGTTGAAGTGGAGGGTGTGCCCGCTCACAGCTCAAAGCCCCATCTCGGAGTGAACGCGATCACAGGAATGGCCAAGGTTATCTTGGCGCTAGACAAGATTAATGAGACTCTGTCCCAACGCGTGCACCCCCTGGTCAGCCCCCCGACCCTCACGATCACACTCATCGAAGGGGGTACGGAATTGGCGACGGTACCGCCATCCTGCCGGGTCTGGATCGACCGGCGGCTCATACCGGGAGAGCGACCGGCAGATGCGCTACAGGAGGTGGAAAACATCCTGGAGGGCCTGCGCCAGGGTCCCGATAAGATCAAGGTGCGCTCGCTGCTACCCGCTCTGGAAGATCCAGCTCCCCCGAGTGCGGAAGCCACAAAAATCGCCGCGGTGGCGGCAAAGGCCTGTGCTGAAGTTGCCGGAACGGGACAGCACCGCGGAGTTCCATATGGGACGGATGCGAGTCAGCTGTCGTTGGGAGGTATTCCCTGCGTTATTCTAGGACCTGGGAGTATTGATCAGGCCCATACTGCCAATGAGTACGTGGAGATTGATCAGTTGGCCAAAGCGGTCGACATCTACCAAAAGATCATGCTTACCTACTAGCGACCACTGGCACAATCACGCAAGAATAGGATCCCGCGATGACGTCGGCTTCGCGGGACCACGTGCCTTACGGTGGACTTTCAAGCCCTACCAAGCCACTTACATTTGATCCCGCCGTTGCCGGATGATCATCTCTGACCTCCGATGCGGCAAGAGGCCGGCATGGGACGAATTCGGCTGGGGGCTTTCGCAGCCGACATCCGCGCCGTCATGGTCCGATTCAGGCAAAGACGACAGCTTATCTCTCTTGTGCTTCCGATGATGATCATGACAAATGTTTGAGGCAGACAAACTCTTCTCTGCGGAGGCCGATGATCATTTTCATGATGAATGCGGCATATTCGGAGTCTTTGGCCCGTTGGATGCGGCCACTATCGTCACCCTCGGCTTGCATGCCCTGCAGCACCGGGGCCAGGAGGCGGCGGGCATTGTCTCCTATGACGGCACCCAGTTCCACGTCGAACGTCATGTCGGCCTGATCGGCGACACCTTTACCAAGCAGCCGGTCCTCGACCGGCTGAAGGGCACACTCGCCATCGGCCACACCCGCTACGCCACCGCGGGCGGACCCGGGCTGAGCAACGTACAGCCTTTCCTCGCCGAGTTGGCCGACGGCGGCTTTGCCATCGCCCACAACGGCAACATCACCAATGCGATGACTCTGCAGCGGACGCTGCAGAAGCAGGGTTCGATCTTCTCGTCGACCTCGGACACCGAAACGATCCTGCATCTCATCGCAACCAGCAGCGGGAAGGACGTCAATTCGCGCTTCGTAGATGCGGTTCGCCAACTGGAGGGCGCATTCTCGTTGGTAGCGCTCTCCTCCACAAAAATGATCGGCTGCCGCGACGCGCTCGGGATCCGGCCGCTGGTACTAGGCGAACTTGACGGCGCCTGGATCCTGGCCTCAGAGACCTGCGCGCTCGACATCATCGGTGCGCGCTTTGTTCGAGACCTGAAGCCTGGCGAGATGATCATCGTCACCGCTGAGGGAGTGGAGAGCCTGTTCCCGTTCGAAACGCAGAAACCGCGGTTCTGCATTTTCGAGTATGTCTATTTCTCTCGTCCGGATTCGTCGGTCGAGGGCCGCAACGTCTATGAAGTGCGAAAGAAGATTGGCACCGAGCTCGCCATCGAGAACCCGGTCGATGCCGATATCGTTGTGCCTGTGCTTGACGGCGGCACGCCGGCCGCGATCGGCTTCGCCCAAGCCGCCGGCCTGCCCTTCGAGCTCGGCATCATCCGCAACCACTATGTCGGCCGCACCTTCATCCAGCCAACCGATTCCATCCGCCACATGGGCGTCAAGCTGAAGCACAATGCCAACCGCCGGATGATCGAGGATAAGCGTATCGTGCTGGTCGACGATTCCGTCGTGCGAGGCACAACCAGCCAAAAGATCGTGCAGTTGCTGCGCGATGCCGGCGCGAAGGAAGTGCATATGCGCGTGGCTTCGCCGCCGACGCGCTCCTCATGCTTCTACGGCGTTGACACGCCCGAGACGGCGAAACTTTTAGCGTCGCGCATGTCGATCGAGGAAATGGTTAAATTTATTGGGGTCGATTCGCTCGGCTTTTTGTCGATCGACGGGCTTTATCGAGCTCTCGGCGAAGCGGCCCGCGAGAACAAACAGCCTCAATTCTGCGACGCCTGCTTCACTGCCGAGTATCCGACCCGCCTGCTCGACCAAAAGGCGCGAAACCACGTCCGGGCTCTGTCGGCTTTCGCCGCCGGCGGACAGTGAATCTGGCTAGCCATATGGAGCGGCTTCGTGGGTCGGTATGGACCCCGATGCGCAGCCTGCTCGGTAGGTGAAGGGTGGTCAGCCAAAAGGGCAAACCTGGCCTGTTACGTGAACTCGGCCGGAACCCGTCTGCAGGCCAACAGCGGGAGTTCCACCCTTCAGCCTGAAGACCCGCAACATCTCTGAGCGATCCCTGGTCCGTGTACGTTCGAACACGGCTCGCCGACAGATGGAGCGTCGGTGCCCGAGCATCAGCGCCGCTGCGCAGGATCAGTTAATCTTCTGGCCGCTGTTGTGAAGCCGATCGCGATCGCGTGGGGCGGTCAAAACGTGCGGATCGGCGGTGTGCGCGATTAGCTCCTCGGACAGGTCCGGCTGCTCGGCCAGGACTTCGCGGATCGTTTTACCGGAGGACAGGACAAGCTTTGCAAGCTCCGCCGCCCGATCATACCCGATCGCGGGCGTCAGAGCTGTTGCCACGGCGGTGCTGGCTTCGAGATGTCTGCGGCAAGTCTCTGCATTGGCGGTAATGCCCACGACGCACTTCGTGCGCAGAACATCGACGGCATTGGTCAGAAGCTCAAGCGAGTGCAGCATGTTGTAGGCGATCACCGGCTCCATGACGTTCAGCTGCAGCTGTCCCGCTTCGGAGGAGAGTGTGATCGTGAGATCGTAACCGATGATCTGGAAGGCGACCTGATTGACCACCTCCGGCACTACAGGATTGACCTTTCCGGGCATGATCGAGGAGCCGGGCTGAAGCGCTGGCAAATTGATTTCGTTGAAGCCGCCACGCGGGCCGCTGGAAAGCAGCCGCAGATCGTTGCAGATCTTCGAGAGTTTCGTGGCCGTCCGCTTCAGCATTCCCGAGAAGAGCACGAAGGCACCGGTATCCCAGCAGGCTTCGATCAGATTTCCGGCCGGGACGACGGGCAGGCCGGAGATCGCGCGCAACTCTGCGACAGCTGCCGCCTGATAGCCGGGGTTCGTATTGATGCCGGTGCCAATCGCGGTGCCGCCGAGGTTGATTTCATGGAAGAAAGTGCCAATTTCACCGAGGCGGGCCACATCTTCCCGCAGTGTCGTCGCGAAAGCCTGAAACTCCTGACCAAGCGTCATCGGGACTGCGTCTTGCAACTGCGTGCGACCAAGCTTGATCAAGTCCGAAAACGTCTCCGCCTTGGCCTCCAACTCACTCGCGAGTTGCTCCAAAGCTCGCTGCAATGCCCCGCGTGAAAGAAGGATCGCAAGACGGATCGCTGTCGGATAAACATCGTTTGTCGATTGTGCGAAGTTGACGTCGTTATTGGGGTGCAGTTGGTCGTATTGTCCGCGTGGCAGTCCCATGATCTCCAAGCCGCGGTTGGCGATCACTTCATTGATGTTCATGTTGGTCGAGGTGCCGGCGCCGCCCTGAAACACATCGAGCGGAAACTCGCCAAGATGTCTGCCCGCCGCGATTTCTGCACAGACTTGGCAGATGACATCGGCCTTTTGCTTGTCCAGATCGCCTAGCGCGGCGTTGGCGCGCGCCGCTGCCATTTTCACGTAGGCAAGCGCCTTGATGAAGTTCGGAAAATGGCTGATCCGGATACCCGAAATCGGAAAGTTAGCGATGCCCCGGGCCGTCTGTGGGCCATAATAGGCATCGACCGGGATGGCTACAGGGCCAAGCGGATCTTTCTCGATGCGCTCTATTTGTGGGGCCTTCGTCACACGATTACCTCAGTCATTGCGCTGGCGCAGTTGGCTCGGAGGCGCAAGGCAGTTGGAAGCCTCTAACTCGCAGCTCATCGAAGCCTCGTCGTGGGCAGCCTCTGCGGCCGAGCGGTACAAAAGTGGGCCTCCGTAGTTGCGGAGCGGATCCGTCCGGGGGAACAGAAGAGAACCAGCTTGCTCCGCCTCTATGGTGGCGCACGACCTATTGCTTAGCCCGATCGCCGTTTGGATCGAAAAACGCCCGGAGCGACGCGTCACATTCATAGAATTTGCCGGCGATCTCGATTTCCCATCGACTGTTTTCGATCAGGTCCTTCGTAACACCAGCGGGGTGGTTTACATATCCCATTCCGATTGACGTTCCGATCGTAAAACTCTTCACGCCAGACGAAATATATCCGACAATCCTCCCGTCGCAACGGATAAGCTCATCATGAAAGAGAACAGGTTTCGGATCGCGAAGCTTGAAAGATACCAGGCGTTTTTTAAGCGGCCCCGCAATTTTTTGGAACGTCAACGCCTCTTTTCCCATAAATCCGCCTTCTTTATTCCAGTCCACCGTAAATCCCAACCCCGCTTCAAGCAAAGTATCAACTGGCGTTAGATCGAGCTGGTATTCTCGGTAGGCGCGCTCGGACCGCAGATGTTCAAGCGCGTGGTACCCTGCAGCCTTGAGGCCAAACGCCTGGCCGGCCTCCCAAACAACATCAAACACGTGCTGTGCCATCTCAGTTGGAATATGAAGCTCCCAGCCAAGTTCTCCGACATAAGTCAGCCTGTTGGCTATCACACGAGCATATCCGATATCGATTTCCTGACTGGTAGCGAATGGGAACGCCGAATTCGCCAGGTCTGTGTCGGTTACCTGCGATAGGATCTCGCGCGATCGCGGGCCTTGCAATGACAGCACCGCGTACCCAGACGTGAGATCGGTGACCGTGACATTCCATTCGTCAGTAATGTGTTTTGTTATCCAGGACTTATCCCGAGGATGGACGGTCGCTGACGAGATGATTAGGAACTCTGTCTGCGACAATCGGTTTACAGTGATGTCTGTCTCTATCCCACCCTTTTCATTGAGCATGTGGGTATATACCAGCTTTCCCACCGGTACATCCACGTTGCCGGCGCAAAGCCACTGAAGGAAACGGCAGGCATCGCGACCCTGAACCAAGTGTTTGCCGAACGAGCTTTGGTCCAACAAGATGGCATTGTTGCGGGCAGCCTTGCACTCCTGACTGGTATATTTGAACCAGTTCGGCTCGTCGTAGGAGTAGACGTTTTTAGTCGATTCCCCCTCCCCCGCGAACCACATGGGACGCTCCCATCCCATTCCTTCGCCAAAGCTAGCCCCCAGCCTAGCCCAACGGTCGTGAAGAGCGCTTTTGCGAACACCTCGGGATGTCTCAGGCTGGTAAGCCGGCCAGTGCATCTTATAGTGAAGACCTAACACTTCGGCTGTGCGATCGTGCAAATACCGTTTATTGATCTGGAAGGGATGAAATCGGGCGACATCGACAAAGCTGATGTCCATTTGAGGCTCGCCGGCGATGATCCACTCCGCCAGAGCTCGTCCGGCTCCTGCGCCGTATTCGATGCCCTCTGAATTATAACCGGTGGAAACGAAGAGATTCTTCAATCCAGGAACTTCACCAATCATAAACAGAAGGTCGGGAGTGAAACTTTCAGGACCATTGAAAAACTTGGCAATGCCGCAGTTCGCAAGATCAGGAACAACCTCTATCGCTTTGGTCATCGGTAGCTCAAAGTGATCCCAGTCTTCAGGAAGCTCGATGTACGCGGTCTCCTTCGGAAGTTTCCTCATCGGCAAAGGTTTTCCCCAAGGCTCGAATGCACCAACCAGGAGCTTTCCTGTATCTTCTTTCAGATACACATGCCCGTCGGTGTCGCGTAGCACTGGCAAGGTGGGCGTCACAAAATCCATCGCTTCGGTCACTACATAAAAGTGCTCTGCCGCGTATATCGGAATTCGCGCACCTAACTTCGACGCAAGTTCTCGGGTCCAAAGCCCGCACGCAAGTACGAGAGTTTCAGCTTCAACAACTCCCTCATTAGTCCGAACTTGGTAGTGCCCGTCTGCTGTGCGCCAGAGGTCTGTGACTTCTGCGTCTTCGACAATTTTTACGCCGTTCTTTTTGGCGCCAAGAGCTAACGCCATGCATGTGTCGACAGGATTGGTTTGGCCGTCACCAGGGATAAAGACTGCGCCTTCGATGATTGACGCGTTGAGCGCCGGATAGAGCTTTTTCGCCTCGCTCGGCGAGATCATATTTGCCTCAAGGCCAAAACTTTTGGCAATCGAGGCGTTGCGTGCAGTTTCGTGTAGGCGTTCCTTGGTTCTGGCGACCCCAAGCGTGCCATTTCGCTTGAATCCGGTTGCTTGGCCAGTCTCGGCCTCCAGCGCGGAGTAAAGTTCAGCATTGTATTTTGCGATCTCCGTCAGTGCGTGTGTCCCACGCGTCTGCATGATCAAACCCGCAGCGTGCCAAGTTGTACCGGACGTAAGACTGTTGCGCTCCAAGAGTGCGACGTCCTTCTTACCGTTCCTTGCAAGGTGAAAGGCAACACTTGCTCCCGCGATCCCTCCACCAACTATGAGGATCTCGTGGTGGCGAGTCGGTGTTTCGCGAGGACGGAAAGGCGGATTCGTAATCATATGTATCCTTGTTCGGTTTCACACGGAACTGGCAGCGGCAAGGTGTTTCGACGAGTTCGGCCATCTTGAGCTTATGCAGGCCGCTTCCGCGCATTTCCGGCCTTATCTTCATGAGTCAGTCACTTTCCAGCAGACTAAGGGGCGAGGCTCGCGCTGATCGCGCTAAATGTGCCGCAACAGCGATGTCGTTCTGCGTATTCTTCAGTTCGACGCTGAATTATTGCGCGAGTGAAAGGGCAACGCTGACCCAATCAGAGTTGGTCACATTGCGAACACTTGCACAGCATTCCGAGCGCCTGGATGGTAAATTGCCCCGTCTATCAGATAGCGGCCCTTGGCCCGGACAGCTGGGATAGGGACAGGTCACGTGCCTACTCGGGCCAAGTGATAGCCGCGTCCTTCGCGACAGCCCTCGACAGCGCTTTAGCGAGCGAGCGGCTTTGCGGCTGGACCATGTAGGTCGCCGATACAAAATGCTTGAGGAACCACAGGTGAACCTGGGCACGCTCGGAGAGAAGACCCCAACGCCGACATCCTGCGCGACATGGTCGCCTTGCCGCCGAGCGGCCGAGGAAGCAGGAGGTGGATGCCGCCCTGCCCCCGGGCGAGAAAAGTCCGTTGCGCACTGCGCGGCGCAACGGCTGTCCCGAGCGCGAGTGTGAGACCCGCGTCGGCACCATCGAGCTGCGCCTCCCAAGCTGCGGAGGGCTCCTGTGAGCAGCTGACGGCCGTCGTGCAGGAGGTGGCGGGAACAACCAATAGGGCCGCTGCTGACCAGGTCCGGTGAAGGTCCCAGCTCGTCGCCATCACGGCAGCGCCATGCGAAGCTGCATCCACACATGGCGATGAAGGAGCTTGCTAGGCCAGATGAGCCACGATCCGCTCATTGGCCTGAAGGCAGCGGCGCTGATGAACCGGCCAGAGAGTGCGCGGCGACCAAGTCCTCAGCTACACCCTTCAGTGGGCGCGATCTCGCGTCGATTGGGGAAGATCTGTGGCATAGAATGGGTTATGAGTGGCTGGAATACTGATAGTTGCCCGACGGGTAAACTCAGCGTTCTTCCGGGTAAGATGAAAAGTTAACGGATTGGGAAGCGAAGCACTTCGGCCACCTTCCCAATCCGCTGAGTGGAGAATCCTAAAAGCTTCAGTTAGTCTACGACAATCAACTCTCGTGCGACGTCGGCTAGCCGCTCGCCACCCTTTTCGGTAACAACAAACGACTCTGAGATTGCGGCTCCGAAGGCAGGAGGCCTCACCCCTGATTGGAAATGGAAGCACATTCCCGCCTGTAGCACCGTCTTTTCGCCGGCGCGAATGCTCACAGTACGCTCGCCCCAGTCTGGCGGAAAATTCATGCCGATTGAGTAGCCGGAACGACCTTTTTTGACATAGCCGTGGCGGTTCAGAACGCTTAGCCAAACGGTGTTCAATTCGTCGACGATTACACCCGGCTTTGCCATTTCGAGAACAGCGTCGCCACCTTCGATAATGGCATTGGCGAGGTGCTGGGCCTCCTTAGGTGGCTTTCCCATGTAGACCGTACGCGTCAGAGGCGCGTGATAATGGCGCCTGGCCGCTCCAATCTCAAGGAGAACGAGCCCCGACTTGGGCAGGGGCTTGTCCGACCATGTGAGGTGTGGAGCGTTCGTCTTCTCGTCAACCTGTATCAATGGACAGAGGCTTGTATAATCACCGTATTTCCCATCAACGCCTCTTGTCTGATCGGCATAAATCTGAGCGACGATTTCGTATTCAGGAACTCCTGGCTTCAGATTATTGATCGCCTGGCGCATGGTGTGGCTGACAATCCGGCCCGCTTCCCTCATGTAGACTAGTTCGGCGTCGGATTTGACGAGTCGGGCCCAATTAACGAGGCCGCGGCTGTCAGAGAACTTGGCGTTTGGAAGACCCGCCACGAGGTGCTGGTGCGCCCGAGCGGTGTAGAAGTGCGCATCGAGCTCAACCCCAATGCGATCGGATCCCCATCCGCGTGATTTTATGATGTCGCTTACTTCGTCGTAGGGATGCAGTTCCACGTGATGGAGCCGGTCATCGGAGAAGTTGATGATATCCTCAGCAGCCAGGTTCGTCGTCGCACGAGCGCCGTTTACGTCAACCAGCCGTCCGATCCACACCGGCGAGTCAGACTTCAGATGCAATAGAACCACTTGAGGCGTATAGAAGGACCAGGCGTCGTAACCCGTCAGCCAACACATATTCGCGGGATCTTGGCAGATTAGCAGGTCGAATCCTGCTTCCTCCATCCGTCTCTTCACGTCTTGGACACGGCGTCGATACTCCGCCGGCTGAAAGGGTTTCTCAAAGTCCATTTGTAGTCGTCCTCTGCACCTAGGTTGGCTGACCGGACCAAGCATTCCTGCCCAATCCGTGCTGGTTCCAACCTAGCATGCTTCAGATGCTTGCTTCGCGCGGACCTCTTCGTCCAATCGCAGAAAACCTGCGTTATTTGGCCTGCATGCGCAGCTTCACCTCCCCCTATGAAAGGGCTCGGCGCAGGTCCGGGGTTGAGTGCAGCCTTTTGTTGGAGCCAAATAGCCGTGGACATGTGATCCGCCGTTTGATCTCCACGGAAGAGCGACGCCGAGGGCGGGGCTCTTCTAGAGAACGCTGCAGGACGGGCAGGCTGGCGTCTTCAGACCAGATGGACCACTTGGGACGGCCCATGCCGTGCAAATATGGTGCCCAAAGGGCGTCGTGAAACCGTCTAGGCAGAGCGGCGTTGCGCATGGCCCCCTGTAGTGGCATTGGCTGCGGAGACAATCCTCGATTTGAGCAGCCCAAGACCGATCTACTGCCCCACCTCCACGCCGGAGCCCGCTTGGCATGACAGGTAGCGGTGACGTGCTGACCCACGACTACGTGGTTTCATTTATTCAACTGTTCAATCCGCTAAAGACCGCTACTTGGCTTTCGCAACACGCGGGGCCACGACATCAATTTGACCGAAGCGTCGCCGAAAGTCGCGCTATCTGCAGGCTTCGTCGTCTTGGATGCGACGAAGCGGCTCCTTTTACCCGATCCTCAAATTGAGGCATGTTGCGCTATGCTGCCTTCGTCCGATCCGCCATCACGCCGGCCACGACCTCGCCGAAGGAAGCCGGCGTCGGCACGATGATCACCCCGGCCTCTTTCAAGATCTCGACCTTCTCTTGAGCAGACTCGCCGAAGGCCGAGATGATTGCGCCGGCATGGCCCATACGGCGGCCTTTCGGTGCGGACAGCCCGGCGATGTAGGCGATCAGGGGCTTGCGCATATTATCGCGCGCCCAGAGCGCGGCTCCCGCTTCCTGGGGGCCGCCGATTTCGCCGATCATGACCACGGCGTCAGTCTCGTCGTCCTGCTCGAACAGTTCCAGGATGTCCTTGAAGGACGAGCCGTTGATCGGGTCTCCGCCGATGCCGACGCTGGTGGACACGCCGATACCCAGCGCCTTCATCTGTGATGCCGCCTCGTAGCCCAGCGTGCCGGAGCGGCCGACGATGCCGATGCGGCCGGGCAGATAGATGCTGCCGGGCATGATGCCCATCAGCGCCTGGCCGGGCGTGATGATGCCGGCGCAGTTCGGCCCGATCAGCCGCATGCGGTCCTCGAAGCGGTAGCGGCGCATGTATCGCTTCACCCGCATCATGTCCTGCGAGGGAATACCGTCGGTGATGCAGACGCAGAACTTGATGCCGGCGTCCGCCGCCTCCATGATCGAATCGGCTGCGAAGGGTGGCGGCACGAAGACGATGCTCGCATCGGCTCCGGTTTCGCGCACCGCCCCTTTGACGGTATTAAACACCGGCAGGCCGAGATGTGTCTGGCCGCCCTTGCCGGGTGTGACGCCGCCGACCACATTGGTGCCGTAACGCTTCATGTCTTCGGCGTGAAAAGTGCCGATCTTGCCGGTAAATCCCTGCACGATTGCGCGGGTATCCCGGTTGAGCAGAATTGCCATTCTTTCGTCCTCTCAGCCTGCTTTTTTCATTGTGGCGGACCGCCAGGCGGCAACGGCCTTGTCGGCGGCTTCGGCCAGTGTTTCGGCCACGATCACCGCCTCGCCGGAATCGGCCAGGATGCGGCGTCCTTCCTCGACCTTGGTGCCGGCCAACCGCACCACCAACGGGACGTTGACGCCGACTTCGCGGATTGCCTTGACGACGCCCTCGGCCACCCAGTCGCAGCGGTTGATGCCGGCGAAGATGTTGACCAGGATGGCCTCGACATTCTTGTCGCCAAGCACGGCGCGGAACGATTTCGCGACACGTTCGGGCGAAGCGCCGCCGCCGATGTCGAGGAAGTTTGCCGGCTCGCCGCCGGCGATCTTGATCATGTCCATCGTCGCCATGGCGAGGCCGGCGCCGTTGATGATGCAGCCGATATTGCCATCCAGACCGACATAGGACAGGCCACGGTCGCTGGCGAAGGTTTCACGCGGATCCTCCTGCGACTTGTCGCGCAATTCGGATATTTGGGGACGACGAAACAGCGCATTCTCATCGAACGACATCTTGGCATCCAGTGCCATCAGATTGCCGTCACGCGTGACGGCCAGCGGATTGATCTCCAGCATCGAGGCGTCGTAGTCGCGAAACACGCGGTAGCAACCAAGCAGGGTTTCGGTCGCCTTGCCGATCAGGTTGTTTTCGAGACCAAGCGCGAAGGCGATCTCGCGCGCCTGATAGTGCTGCATCCCCGCGCCAGGATCGACCGTCGCGCGAATGATTGAATCTGGCTGCTTTTCGGCGATCTCTTCAATCTCCATGCCGCCGGCCGCAGACGCCACGATCATCACCCGCTCGGCTTTCCGGTCGAGAACAAAGGCGAGATAGATTTCCTGGCCAATGTCGACGGTCTCTTCGACATAGAGCCGCGACACCAGCTTGCCGCGCGGCCCCGTCTGATGCGTCACCAGCTTCCTGCCCAGCATCGCCTCGGCGGCATCTGACAGTTCCTGGTCGGACGAGCAGATGCGGATGCCGCCGGCCTTCCCCCGCGCACCGGAATGGATCTGCGCCTTGACTACCCATTTGCCCCCGCCGATCTCGCTGGCGCGGTATGTCGCCTGCTCCGGACTGTAGGCCAGCCCGCCGCGCGGCACATGCACGCCGTGACGGGCGAGCAGTTCCTTGGCCTGGTATTCGTGGATGTCCATCATGTCCTCCGGTATGTCTACTGCGCCGCCATATGCGCCTGGCCGGCGCGCTCGATCGCCTCGTTAACCGCCAGCACGTTGCGCGCCATGCGTTCGGAAGCCGCGTCGATCATCTTGCCGTCGAGCGCCGCAGCGCCTTTTCCCAGAGCCTCGGCTTCCTTGAGCACTTCAAGGATGCGCCTGGCACGCGTGACCTCCTTTTCCGGCGGCGAGAACACGTCGTTGGCCAAAGCGATCTGCGAGGGATGGATCGCCCATTTGCCTTCGATGCCAAGCGCTGCCGCGCGCCTTGCGGCCCCCTTGTAGCCTTCGGGGTCGGAGAAATCCCCGAACGGTCCGTCGATGGCGCGCAGACCATAGGCGCGGCAGGCGACCGTCATGCGCGACAAAGCGAAATGCCACTGGTCACCGGGATAATCGGGGTTGAGGCCACCGATGTTGACAGTGCGAGCCTTGTTGCTGGCCGCATAGTCGGCGACGCCGAAATGCATAGCTTCGAGCCGGCCCGCCGTGGCGGCGATCGCCTCGACATTGGCCATGCCGAGCGCCGTCTCGATGAGCGCTTCGAGACCGACGTGTGCCTTAAACCCCTTGGCCATCTCAATCTGGTTGACCAACGCCTCGACCATATAGAGGTCGTCCGGTACGCCAACCTTCGGCACCAGGATGGTGTCAAGCCGGTCGCCCGCCTGCTCCATCACGTCGACCACGTCGCGGTACATGTAATGGGTGTCGAGGCCGTTGATGCGCACCGAGACCGCCTTGCCCCTGGCGCGCCAGTCGATGTCGTTCAACGCCTGGATGATGTTCTTGCGGGCGCGCTCCTTGTCGGGCGGCGCGACCGCGTCCTCGATGTCGAGGAAGACAAAGTCGGCGGCGCTGTTCGCCGCCTTGTCGATCATCTCCGGGCTGGAGCCGGGAACGGCCAACTCGCTGCGCTGCAGCCGTAGTTTCTTCAGGTGGTTGATCGTGTGGCTCATCGTGGGCTCCCCAGCATCGGGCTGTTGCTTTTCCAAGTCCTTTTGTGTTCGTCACAAGCTAGCACGCCTTGGACGCTGCGGTTGTGCTGCCCAGTTCGTGATGCCGCACAAGATCTGCATTCTTGCCGCCCCTCGCGCAGCAAATCCTCTTCCCTAGTTCTTTCGTCGCCTGGGAAGCGGTTGCCACCAATTGGGAGCGCAGTAGAAAATATCTTCGGCAAGAAGATTTTTGATTTAGTGTGATTTTGAGATTTGCCCGAATCTGTTTTCGTAAACCGCAGTGACGAGCCAAGCACAAGATCTCCCCCCAAGTCACCGATCTTGCAATCACACTTCCCCACCTTTCGGAGCCCACTACAATCGTGAGGTAGTACTGCGAAGCCGAAGTGACAGCTCGCACGAGGCCCGCTTGGCGTGGCCGACTGCAACTTACCGTTCGCCGCCTCTCGAAGGCTGAGTGTGATCGTGGGTGGCCGCAGGTGACAATGTCATCTTTCCTTGCTGAACTTGCCCATAAGCCGACAGAGATCAAACGGCGAAAAAACTCAGTCGCATGCGTTTATTCGCAGGAGAACGTCCTGGTGGCCCTCGATCGCGCTGCCAATCGCCGCAGTTACGCGGCTATTTTGCCGGAAACGAACTGTCGATCGTGAGGTTAGTGATGAAAGGTACAGCAACTGCCGCGTTAAAGGAGCTCAAAAGGCAGGACCTCCTCCAAAAGTGCGCCTATGTGAATGGAGCTTGGCTCTCCAAGGCTGAGACGATCTTGGTGGTTGACCCGGCTACTGGCCAGGACTTGGCTCAGGTGGCTGCCTGTGAGGTGTCTGATGTAGATGACGCGGTCAGCTTCGCGCGGACTGCGTTTCAACAATGGCGCAATGTTCTTCCTTCGGAACGGGGCGCATGTCTGCGGAAATGGGCCGCAGGTATGCGCGAGAATGCGGAAGACCTTGCCGTGATCATGACCGCCGAACAAGGCAAACCATTGACCGAGGCGCACGGCGAGATTTCATATGCCGCCAGCTTTCTTGACTGGTTTGCAGCGGAGGGCGAGCGGGCATATGGCGAGACCATCCCGAGCCATCTTGAGGGCGGCCGGCTGTCTGTCCAGATGCAGCCGGTTGGAGTGACGGTCGCTATCACGCCTTGGAACTTTCCGTCGGCGATGATCACCAGAAAAGCAGGAGCCGCGCTAGCTGCCGGCTGCACGATGATTGTCAAGCCAGCCCCGGAAACGCCCTTGTCAGCTCTGGCGCTTGCCCGCCTTGCCGAGGAGGCAGGCATCCCCGCTGGCGTGTTTCAGGTGATCACGGGAGAGGCTGCCCCACTGGCAAAACGGCTATTGGATCATAGCGATGTGCGCGCATTCTCCTTCACGGGCTCGACCGAGGTTGGTCGGATCCTGCTCAAGCAGTCGGCAAAAACTGTGAAGAAGGCTTCACTTGAACTCGGCGGCAATGCTCCTTTTATCATTTTCGATGATGCCCCCTTGGAGACAGCCGTGGCTGGATGCATAGCAGCCAAATTTGCCACATCCGGTCAGGACTGCCTGGCAGCCAATAGGATCTATGTTCAGCGAGGAAACTATGAGTGCTTCGTGGAAGAATTCGCGAAAGCCACCGGTAAACTGAAGGTAGGGCACGGATTCGAACCCGGTGTCGATATTGGCCCGATGACCAGACCATCCGTCGCCGAAAAGTGCAGACGGCAGGTGTCCCAAGCTCTTTGTTCCGGAGCTCGCATCGTTGTTGGCGGACAGGATAGTCTTCTCCGGGGCAATTTCGTTACCCCGACTGTTCTCGCCGATGTCACGGACGACATGCTGGTCGCGAAGGAAGAGACCTTTGGGCCGGTGGCGGCAGTCCTTCCGTTCGATGAGGAGGCGGAAGTGCTTGCGCGAGCCAACAACTCTGAAATGGGCCTTGCGGCTTACGTTTACACAAAAGATCTGAGCCGCGCCATGCGCCTAACTGATCAGTTGGAGTACGGCATGGTCGCCGTCAATACCCCGAAATTCACCGGCGCTCCCATACCTTTTGGTGGATGGAAACAATCCGGGCTCGGCCGCGAGGGCTCAAGGCATGGTCTCGCCGAATATCTCGAACCCAAATACGTGTGCATCGGTAATACTGCAAGCTAAAGGGACAGACGCATGAGCATCAACATCAAGAATATCAGCGAAAAGGATAGAAATGCTGTCCTGCATCCTTTCACACAGCTCAAGGATTTTGCCACCGGCAAGCTCGGTGAGCCGACCATCATTGAGACAGGCAAAGGCCTCCGCATTCAAGATGCACATGGCAACCAGCTGATCGACGGTTTCGCCGGCCTTTATTGCGTCAATGTCGGATACGGCCGCACCGAAGTCGCCGAAGCGATTTCCCGCCAGGCTTTCCGTCTGGCCTACTATCATTCCTACGCTGCCCACACGACCGACGAGCTCGCAATCCTTTCCGATCGCCTCGTGAAGATGGTGCCGGGTAAAATGAGCAAGGTGTTCTACGGCATGTCCGGGTCGGACGCAAACGAGACCCAGGCCAAGCTCGTCTGGTATTATAATAATCTCCGCGGCAAGCCGACCAAGAAGAAGATCATCTCGCGTGAACGCGGCTATCACGGCTGCAGCGTAGTGTCGGGCTCGATGACGGGCATGAGCTTCTATCATGACCACATGGACCTGCCACTCCCGCAGATCGTTCACACCGGTGTTCCGCATCACTACTGGGGTGCAAACGCGGGCGAGTCTGAAGGCGAATTTTCAGCACGACGCGCCAAGGAATTGGATGAGCTAATCGAACGGCTCGGCCCGGACAATGTCGGCGCCTTCATTGGCGAGCCCGTCCTCGGCACCGGCGGCATCACGCCGCCGCCGGTAGGTTATTGGGAAGCGATACAGACGGTCCTCAAAAAGCATGATGTGCTGCTCATTGCCGATGAGGTCATCACAGGGTTCGGCCGCACCGGGTCCATGTTCGGCTCGCAGCTCTATGGGATCGAGCCAGACCTCATCACGGTCGCTAAAGGTTTGACGTCGGCCTACTTCCCGCTGTCAGCGGCAATCGTCGGTGAGAAGGTGTATAAAGTCCTGGAGGATGGGGCCGACAAGGTCGGCGCATTCTCGCACGGCTACACCTACTCTGGTCATCCCATCGGAGCCGCCGCGGCTAATGCAGTTCTCGACATTGTCGAGAGGGAAGATCTCCCCGGCAATGCTCGGGAGGTTGGTGCATTCTTCCAGGCACTATTGCACGAGAAGTTCGCGCAGTTGCCGATCGTCGGTGAAGTGCGCGGCGTCGGTCTAATGGCTGCAATCGAATTCGTTGCCGATCGTGGCAAGAAGGAACGTTTCGATCCGTCGCTGAAGGTCGGTGCACGCATCTCGAAGGCAGCACGCGACCGCGGCCTGATCGTCCGCGCGATGCCGCATGGTGACATTCTGGGCTTCGCTCCACCTTTGGTAGCAACAAAGGCTGAAGTGGAGGAAATCGTTGGTATCGCAGAGACTGCAGTGCGCGTCGTTATTGATGAACTCACGAGAGAAGGTCTTAGCATCTGAGGCTGGCGACGCGAGCCTGCAATACCCTGAATGTCTGCCCGAGCCAGGCACAGCCTGCTTAGTAGTCACCGGTGGCGACGGTCGCCCAGTTTTGGTTGGCCGCAACGAGAAATCAGGCTAGCGAGAAGGAACTCCCGGATGCTAGACTCACAGTCGACCTGCCGAAATTTTTGCTTTTACCTTCTACCGGCCTTTTCGCTCCAGGCGTTCTCGTCGGCAGTAGAAGCGCTGAGGCTCGCCAACGAAGTGTTGGGGCGGGATGTGTATAGCTGGCAGGTCGTTTCGGACGACGGGGAGCCTGTGGTCTCAAGTTGCAGGTTGTTGGTATGCGCTGAATCGTCGTTGTCGTTCGAACGTGAAAGAACTCGTCGATCAATCTCAGCACCGACCGTCGTCGTCGTCGGCGGCCGTAATGCTCCTAACTCGCACAAACAGCTTGAAGCCTGGTTACGAGAGTGCAGAAACCACCGCAGTTGCCTCGTAGGCATAAGTAGCGGCACGATTGTGCTTGCTCGTGCCGGTGTTGCAGAAGGGCGGCGTTGCGCAGTTCACTGGGAACAGTTTCCTATATTCTCCGAGCGCTTTCTGGGTGTGTCAGCCACTCAAACCGCCTTTGAGCGGGATGGAGACCTGTACACCTGCGCCGGGGGAGACGCCCCCTTCGACATGTTTCTTGATTTGGTTGACCGTCACCATGGGACGATAGTCGTCAATCGTATTTGTGAAAAAGCTATCGCGTTTAGGACGCGTTCAGCGGGTGACCGCCAACGTTTGCCACTCCATTCACGAGTGCAACTAAACCATCGGGCGGTCATCAAGATAATCGAGCAGATGGAGGCAAACCTCACGGAGCCATTGCTACTAGACGAACTTGTGGCCTCAGCCGGCCTTTCCCGACGTCAAATCGAGCGGCTGTTTAGGCGGGAACTGGGATGTTCTCCAAGCCGCTACTATTTGGATCTTCGTCTCGAACGGGCGCATCTGCTGCTCGTCAGTTCCCGCCTGCCGGTCGTTGAGATAGCGATGGCTTGCGGCTTTATCTCGGCATCGCACTTCTCAAAAGCGTACCGCGATGCCTACGGGTGCCCGCCGCATCAATCACGACTACCAGTTCACCAACGAAAAAAGACACGGTCGAGCGTGCCGGAAGATAATAGAATCAGGAAAATCGATCGGAGGCTAAGTTACGAAAGAGTGCCTAACTGCCACTAGCAGAGCGTTGTTCTCTGAGGATCGGTTATGGCGCTGTTGTTGGTGATGGGCTCACGTCGATGAGCTCTTGTCGATTGTCAGGTTCGAAACCGGGCTCGCTCTGGGTCGACCCGGCGCGATAAAAGAGGATTTTCTCAACATGATACCATTACCATTCCACCCCGACGAATACCGGAGCAGGCTTTCCGCTATTCGCGCCGAAATGGCGCGCCGCAACCTCGATCTTCTGATCGTCAACGACGTCGCCAATCAGCACTACATCACCGGCTATGACGGCTGGTCGTTTTACACGCCGCAAATGGTCCTGGTCCCGCTCGCCGACGAGGAGCCGGTCTGGATCGGTCGCGCCATGGATGCCGCCGGCGGGCTGCTGACGGCTTGGATGAAGCCCGAGAACGTCGTCGGCTTTCCCGAGGATCATGTCCAGCGCACCGACCGTCATCCGATGGACTGGATTGCCGCCTGGATCGACAGGAAGGGGTGGGGGCGCGGCAATATCGGCATCGAGCTCGAAGCCTACTACTATTCCGCCAAGGCGCATGCGCGGCTGACCGCTGGGCTGCCCAACGCAATGTTCCACGATGCTGACCTTCTGGTGAACTGGACCCGCAGCGTCAAATCGGAAGCCGAGATCGGCTACCTACGCAAGGCCTCGCGTCTTGCTGAGGCGGCGGTCACCGCCGCCTATGAGGTGATAGCGCCAGGTGTGCGCGAGTGCGAAGCCATCGCCAAAATCCAGGCCGCTCAGGTAGCTGGCTCGCCGGACTTCGCCGGCGACATCACCGCCCTGCCGCCGACCATACTGGGCGGCGAAAATGCATCGGCGCCGCATATCATGTGGAGCGATCGTCGCTTTGGCCACAACGAAACCGTCGCGCTCGAGCTGGCCGGCGTCGTTCGCCGCTATGCCGCCGGTCTGGCGCGGACGCTTCAGCTGGGCGCCATGCCAGCCAAGGTCGGCGACACCGGCAAGGCGGTTCTCGAAGGCATGGAGGCCGTACTTGCGACGATCAGGCCTGGCGTCTTGGCGGAAGACGTCGAGGCGAGCTGGCGCAAGGTCATCCAGCGCTACGGCCTAAAGAAGGAATCCCGCATTGGCTATTCGATCGGCGCGGCCTATCCGCCAGACTGGGGCGAGCACACGATCAGCCTGCGCCAGGGCGATAAGACGATCCTGAAGCCGGGCAATGTCCTTCATTCGATCCTCGGCATGTGGATGGACGGCTGGGGGATCGAAGTGAGCGAAACCATCCTCGTCACCGCTGACGGCTGCGAGACTCTGACCAGCTTCCCGCGTGAGATCCATGTCAAACATTGATCGGCAATGAACTGATGGATCCCGCGCTGGAACGCCGATGACGAACGCCGCCAACTCCATCGCAATTCGGCACAGTCGAACAAAGAGAGCGATGCGCCAGCCCAGCGAAATCAGTGTTCGAAGAAGCCGGTTCAGCGGCATGAGGCCCGTCACCGGCTTCGGTAGTAGCGTCTAAGCCGTGGCGGCTGCCCGTACCGGGCCTCTGGCGTACATTCAGCTTCTTCCAGCGCCCGTGCGCATCTAGTCTAAGCCTGCGCCCACGCGACGACCGGCGTAGCGGCGGGTTCGATCAGCTTGGGAAGTGCGACGCCCAGGTTCTGGCAACCGACGCCAGATGTTTGATCCAGATTTGGATGAAGCTTGTCCTTGGAATCTAGCGATGCGGTATGGGCCGGGTTCTTCATGGGAGCGCCACGACGACAGAGGCGGTCCGTCCAGCGATACAGCATAATCAAGAGAGCCTGAGAGCGCTATCAAGCTCACCCATCATGAGAAGCCCATCATGAGAAGAATGACTCTGCGGGTCCCAATCGGCATGCCCCCTCAAGTATGCGGCGTGTGCTCGGGCTCGGCTTTGGCGTCGCCCCGCGAAGTTGGCGCGGGGCTTGTCCATCTTTGGAAACTTAGCCCCTCACGGCGCAGGAATTGCCAAACGGTGTCATGTGAGACCTTCACACCATGTGCCTCAAGCTCGGCTTTCAACCGATGCAGTGTCAAATGCGGTGCCTTGTCAATTCGCTCCTGAATGAAAGCCCGGTGAGGTTCAAGAACGCGCTTTCGGTGGCCACCCATCTTGCGAGGTTCGATAGAACCGCTCATTCGATAGCGCTGCGACCATTTAACGGCGGAAGAAACTGCAATCCCAAAACGAGCCGCGACCGACCGGCAGCTCTCGCCAGCTTCAATCGCAAATACGATGCGCTCGCGCAGGCTCTTGGAAAGGGGTGCTGTCATTCAAGCTGCCGTCTTAGTTAGTCTTGATAATGCGAAGCTAGGCAAGAACTGAATATCAGTAGGTTCACTGCTCGGAGGTTCCAAGTCAAATCTAGTTTGCCGAACGGATTCATCTTACGACAAGATGGTCTCACAATCGGATGCACTTAGACGCCAGAGTAAGGCGTATCCGCCGTAGCCAGCTCTGAGGCGGAGGTCTGTTGGCTTTCATAAGACCGACTATTGCCCCAGCAAGAGGACAGCAGCGGTCCTTTCGCGACGGAGGTCGCGCAAAGCGCTAGTCCCAGACGACGGGTCATCGGCCAGCAAGACTTCCGGCAACGAGAGGAACGGCGCCTAGATCCACCAAGCCTCTAGCGCCAAAACTTCGGTTGACCGATCGGGACGTGCTTAAAAGTAACGTGGGAACGCTCCACGGCCGTAGTCGCTATGCGGGTCAAGGCCACGGAATTGGGGACGAAGACTCAACACGGATCTTTCAAACCGCTTCCTTGACGGCCGAAAGGAACTGCTTGGTGCGGTCGCGCTGTGGGCTGGTGAACAACGTCTGCGGGGGCGCCTGCTCTTCTATCGAGCCGCCATAAAAGAAGCAGACGCGGTCAGAGATGTCGCGAGCAAATCCCATCTGATGGGTGACCATGATCATGGTTAGATTGTGCTCGGCGACCAGCTTTCGAATGACCTGTGTTACCTCGCCGATGACTTCGGGGTCGAGGGCGGAAGTGACTTCGTCGAAAAGCATCACCTTGGGCCGCATCGCCAACGCGCGGGCTATCGCCACGCGCTGTTGTTGCCCCCCAGATAGACGGGAAGATGCTGGTCGCGCTTGTCGATCATACCCACCATTTTCAGGAGCTCTTCGGATCGCTCAAGCGCCTCTTTCCTCGAAAGCCCCAGTACCTGGACTGGGCCTTCCATACAGTTCTGGATCGCGGTCACTGCGGAAACAGGTTGAAGTGCTGGAAACACATCCCGATCGAGGAGCGAATCTTCCGCTGGTATCGCTCGTCTGCCGGCACAAGGATCCCATCGCGGGGCATGTGTGTCAGCGGCTTGCCGTCGACGTATATCACGCCGCCATTGATAGTTTCGAGCGTCATAAGGGCTCGCAACACCGTGGTCTTCCCGGACCCTGAGGGCCCTATAATGGTAACCATCTCTCCTTCGGCCACGTCAAAATCGAGGTGGCTGATGACGTTGAGCCTTCCGTAGCTCTTGCTGACGTTCATGAACCGGACCATGGGGCGGTCATGCTCCGGCAGTTCGAGGGGATAGTCAGTATTGCTCATTTTACAGTCCTAGTCTCACCCGCAGCCGTCGTTCGAACATCCTGACGAGTCCGGCCGTCGGAATCGAGATCAAGAGGAAAATCAGGCCAACCAATGTAAAAGGTTCCAGATACCTGTAGTTTCTCGGACCCTAACGCGTTGGCCGTGTGCATTAGCTCCATGACACCAATTACCGATAGCATGGGCGTGTCCTTGAGGATGCCCACCAGGTAGTTGCCGAGGCCGGGCACCGCAGGCGCAAGCGCCTGCGGGATAATGATGCGTACATAGGTGACGCGGGGGGACATGTTCAGCGCACGGCACACTTCCCATTGGCCGGGAGCCACGGAATTGAGGCCTGCGCGGTAAACCTCTGAGAGATAGGCCGAATAGTGCAGACCGATCGCAATGATGCCGGATATCCAGGGCGACAGGAAAATCCCGAACTGGGGTCCGATATAGAAAACAAAGAAAATCTGCAGGACCAAGGGCGTGGACCGGATAAATTCAATCAGCTCCTGACGACAAATGTCAGTGCGGGCCACTTTGTGCGTTGCGCAAGAGCGAGCAGCAGGCCGCCGACCAGAGCAATTGCATACCCGACCCCGGCCGCAATCAACGTGTTGAGGGTAGCCCACAGCAACTGTGGCAAATCTCCCACGTAAAGTCCCAGCGCCAGTTGAATGTCATGCCCTTCCAAGCCCCCGGGCAACCAAGCGTTCCGCCCAGCGCATCGTCGGGGTTATGAGGAACCTGGCGAGGATGTAGTAGATAATCAAAGCTGTTCCAAACGCCTGTGCCGACAGATAGGTCGAGGCGTTGATCTGGCGTGTCTGGAACATGAGATCGGCGACCGAGATGAGGGACACCAGGGCGGTTCCCTTGAGAAGCTCGATCAGGAGATTACCCCAAGGCGGAAGCATGATCGCCAGCGCTTGCGGCAATATGATCCTGCGCATCCTTGCGGCATCGACAGCGCGGTTCCCGCTTCCATTGTCCGCGCGGAACTGACTCAATGGCGCCACGCACAATCTCGGCGCCATAGGCATCGATATTGAGGCCGACGGATATGTAGCCGGCGGTGAAATTCGGAAGCGTTATACCAAACAGCGGCAACACGAAGAAAATCCAATATAGCTGCACTAGCAGCGACGTTCCGCGGAAGATTTCTATGTAAACAACGCTAATACTCCGGATAAGCCACTTGCTCGACAGTTTGCCGATGCCGGCGGCCCCAGCGGCAGCTACAGCGACCAGTGTAGCAAGCAAGAATTGCGCGCATGTGACCAAGGTCCCCTGTAAGAGCGCCTGGCCATAGCCTTGAAGAAACTCCAAGATTGACATTCGCCATCCTGCGTCAGCGGTTTGCGCAACCCACTCCGCACTCTTGCCATTTGGTAGCAGCTTTGCGTCGTAGCCATAGGCCTCGACAGCCTTCATCATCTCGGGAGTATCGATGTATTTTTTCTGAGCCTCATTGAACTTCTCCACAAAGTCCTTGTCCGACTCTCGGAAGGCTATGCTCACCCAGTTTTGAGATGATTCCGGCATCGCATCCGGGTCTGTCACCTCAAGTTTTCCACCCGATTTGCCAGCCACAGATCGAGACAAGAGGTATCCCGATGCCCCGGCATCTGCTCGTCCCGCCTCGACCGCTGCAAGAATTTCTGTCTGTCCCGGCACTTGCATGATTTGAGCTTCCGGAACTCCTGCCTTTTTTGCTTGCTCTATATTGCTATATCCTATGCCGGTCACCATAGTCGCGCCCTTGGCTGCAATATCTGCATAATTGTGCACCTTTAGGATTGCCAGCTTTGACGATAAGCGCATCTGTCACTTTCGCCAAAGGCTCGGAAAATGTAACGCTCTGGCAACTCGATTTAAGGATGTACAGACCCCCCGTAGCCATATCGAACCGTCCAGACTGCAGTCCGGGTATAAGTCCGCCCCAATCTGTCACGACGGTCTCTACACTTTCGTAGCCCATCTGCTAAGCACGCCGAGAGCAATCGCGTTTACAAATCCTACCGGGTGACCATTACTGTCCGGAAAGGCGAACGGCTCTTCGTTCGCGAAGCCGATCCGGATGGACTTGCCGCTGGCGACTCGGTCGGTTAGTTCTCCTGCTTGGACCTGAAAAGCGGCAAGCGCGACGGCAAGGCCCAAGCCAGCCGCAATGTATGAAAGTCTGATCTTCATTTCTCGTTCCCTTCTTATTGTTGAATTATCCAGCAGCCCGGGATGGGCGTTTCCAGCTTTGTAGAAGCGTCTTTTTTGCAGAAGCTGATCTCCTATTTCGTTGAGTAACAAACCGGTGTTGGGCGATTGCCGCATAGTCCGGACACCAAGGCGTCATTCGAAAAGCCAATGGGCTAATAATCAGTCGATAACGACCAAGCGGCGCTCCACATCGCAGAAGCGCTGGCCACCTTTCGCTCCGACCACGAAAGGTTCTGAGATCGCTGCGCCAAAATCGTCGAGCCACACTCCGGACTGGAAGTGGAAGCACATTCCTTCCTGCAATAGCGTTGTTTCACCCGCGCGGATGCTGATAGTGCGTTCGCCCCAGTCCGGCGGGTAACCAACACCGATTGAGTAGCCGACGCGGCTGTCTTTGCTGTAGCCATTCCTTTTCAGTGTGCGTTGGAACACGGCGGCTACCTCTTCCACCGCCACGCCCGGCTTGGCCGCTTCGAGTGCGAGATCGCCGCCTTCAACGATCACGGACGCCAGACGCGAGATTTCTTGTGGCGGCTGTCCGACGTGAATTGTGCGGGTCAGGGGCGCGTTATAGTGGCGACGTGCCGCGCCGAGCTCCATCACGACTAGGGCTGACTCGGGGATCGCCTGGCCCGTCCATGTGAGGTGGCAAGTGCTCGTCCCCTCACCAATCTGGATTAGGGGACACAGACCAGTGTAGTCGCCGAACTTGCCCTCACCCAAGATCTGATTGCGGTAAATGTCCCCTACGACCTCATAGTCGCGAACCCCCGGCTTGAGCTTCGCAATCGCCTCTCGCATTGTTCTGCTGATGATACGGCCCGCCTCTCGCATATAGACAAGCTCGGCTTCTGACTTGACGAGCCTCGCCCAGTTTACAAGTTCCCGGCTGTCCGAGATCTTCGCATTGGGCAGGCCTCTAACGAGGTGCTGATGAGCCCGCGCGGTATAGTAGTGAGTGTCGAGCTCGACGCCGATGCGGTCGGAACCCCAGCCTTTGGAATTGATGAGCCCGCACAAATCATCGAAAGGATGATTTTCCGGATGGTGAACCAAAGTCTCCGCGAATCCGAAGATGTTCTCGGCTGGCAGGTTTGTTGTAACGGTAGCCGATTTTGCGTCGATCGGGCGCCCGAACCAAAGAGGCATATCCTGCGTTGACATGGACTAGAACTGCCTGTGGCGTGTAGAAGGACCAACTGTCGTAGCCCGTAAGCCAGTACATATTGGCTGGATCCTGGCAGATGAGGAGATCAAGACCAGCTTTTTGCATCCGCTTCTTCGTGTCCTGAACGCGCCGGTCGAACTCCTCACGCAGAAAAGGTTTTTGGTAGCTCATGCTTATGATCCTCCTCGAAATTGAGCATGTGCGCTTTTGAGTTCGCCCAAGCTCGTGCGGCCCAGGACAACCGCAGGCGACGCCCGGAAATCTTGATGCCCATTCTCACTGTGGCATCCCGCAATCCCAGTTTTGCTTGTGTTGCGGGTGCTCAGGCGAGGATTTGTCTCAAGGCATTCTCAGTCAAATGCAGTGTTTATATCGGCATCATCTCGCTTCGAGATGCCGGGGCCTGCGTACAAGAAATTGCGCGTTGAAGAATGCCGCTGGATTCGATTAGGGACGCCCATGACATCTGACGTACTGGGCCATCTATGCCCCATGGTGTTCATGTGGAATCAGTCTTCGGCTTGGGCACCGGCGTTTACGACAATCGTGGCGGCGCGAAACAGCCGGCATGCCGGGAACCGCTGCCCAAGGGCCCGATATTTATAAGGACGGCGGCGTCCTTATGACCCCTTCCCGCACGTGCTGGGCAGGAGGAAAAGCGCTTGCCCCTGGCGGCGGTCAGGAGGCGCTTCTCGAGGCGTAGCGCTTACCAGGCGAAGACCATGGCCGAGGTCGCCTACGACCTTTCACCGCTTATGTGTAACCCGCCCGCAATCTCCGGTGCCGATCTCGCCGCTTTCCGACGCCAGAGTCACCATCACGATTATATTGTAGCGTCGGTCGGCGGCGCTCCAAGCATCGCCACATTACCGTAGTGCATTCTGCTGGAGTCACGCTGCATTGGGCCGCCTTGCGGCGCAGAAATACTGCACTCCTGGTATGCAGATCAGCGGAAATCAGAGCATATCCGACAATATTTTATTGGCCACGACCAGTCCGCCTTAGCCCGCGTTTTCGCCCAAGCTCCAACAGGTTTCAAATGGCCAGCAAAGTACCATCGCATGTCGAATACGTTGTCATCGGAGGCGGCATTATCGGCCTCTCGATAGCTTATCACCTGACACGTCTCGGCCACCGGGACGTTCTGCTTCTGGAGCGCGACCAACTGACATGCGGCACGACCTGGCATGCTGCGGGCCTGGTGACGCAACTCCGCGCCAACGAGACCATGGCAAAGCTCGCTCAATACTCTGCGGATCTGTTCAGGGACCTCGAAAATCTAACCGGTCAGGCAACTGGTTTTCGGCAAACCGGCTCCATTACTGTCGCCGCGACCCAGGACCGCCTTGAAGAGCTTAAGCGCGGGTCTTCGATGGGCCGCTCGTTTGGCCTGGACGTGGAGATGATAAGCGCTGCGGAAGCCCAACGCCGCGTTCCATTGCTCGATGTCAGTGATGTCCTTGGGGCGGCATGGATCGCTTCCGACGGGATGACCAACGCTATCGATACCGCCCGTGCTTTCGCAACTGGGGCGCGGCAGGGTGGAGCAACGATCCTTGAGCGGACACCTGTCACACGCATCCTCGTCGAGAAGGGCCGTTTTGTCGGCGTGGAGACCAGTCAAGGAACGGTCCGTGCTGAACACGCGGTCATCTGCACCGGCCTGTGGACGCGGAATGTGGCTGCTGAACTTAACTGGTCGGTGCCGTTGCAGGCGGCCGAGCATTTCTATGTAGTCACCGAGGCAATTCCCGAGCTACCCCATGATTTGCCGACGATCCGCGACATGGACGCGCGCGTCTATGCAAAAGCGGACGCCGGCAAACTGCTCGTGGGGTTCTTCGAGGCTAAAGGCAAACCTTGGGGCATGAACGGCATACCGCAGGATTTCAGTTTCGATTCCTTGCCCGAAGATTTCGACCACATCGAACCATATCTCTCTGCGGCCATCGAGCGCATGCCCGTCCTGGCAAATGTTGGCCTTCAGCTGAATTTCAATGGCCCTGAGAGCTTCACGCCTGATAACCGGTTCCACCTCGGGCCATCACCTGAAATTCAAGGTCTGTATGTCGCCTCTGGATTCAATTCCTGCGGTATCGAATCCTCGGGTGGTGCGGGCAAGGTCATGGCAGAATGGATGTCGACAGGCTTGCCGGCTGGAGACTGCTGGGAAATGGACGTCCGCCGATCAATGCCCTTCCAGCGCAACAGGCGGTATCTGTACGATCGCACGGTGGAGGCGGTAGGCAACCTCTGGGCACTTCATCTGCCGCATAAGTCAGCGAAGACGGCACGCAACGTTCGCACGTCGCCCCTACACGACCGCCTGGCCGTAGTCGGCGCGAATTTCGGTGAAAGCGCCGGGTGGGAACGCGTCCAATGGTTTGGCGCGCCTGGATCGTCGAAAGAAAACCATGCAACTTTCGGCCGGGACGAATGGTTCGAGCGGAGCGGCGCGGAGCATAGGGCCACCCGCGCCGGGGTCACTCTCTTCGACCAAACCTCCTTTGCGCATGTTTTGGTACAGGGGTCAAATGCCCTTGCGCTGCTACAGCGCTTATCCACGAACGACGTGGACGTGGCGGTCGGCCGCGTCGTCTATACGCCCTGGCTCAATGAGCGAGGCGGTATGGAGTCTGACGTCACCATCGCACGGTTAGGTGAGGAGGAATTTCTTGTCGTAACAGCGGCTATCCAACGGACCCGTGACCTCTCCTGGCTGCGATTGCATGCCAAGGGAGCCGGCCACGTCTCGGTTGCAGATGTCTCATCCGGATACACCACCCTGTCCGTGATGGGTCCACGATCGCGTGAGTTACTGCAGCGCGTCAGTCCTGCGGATTTTTCTAACGAGGCTTTTCCCTTCGCAACGGCTCGTGAAATCGAGGTCGGCTACAGCCTCGCGCTCGCGTTCCGGATGACTTTTGTCGGCGAGTTGGGGTGGGAACTTCACATCCCGACCGAACAAGCACTTGGGGTCTACGACGCTCTGGTGGCCGCCGGTGCCGATCTCGGCCTAGGCCACGCCGGATATGTTGCTCTCAACACGCTGCGCCTGGAAGCGGGCTACCGTGACTGGGGTGCAGACGTCGGTGATGAGGACACCCCATTGGAATCGGGACTGGGGTTTACCGTCGCCTGGGACAAGCCTGACAATTTCATTGGACGCGCTGCACTGGAGGCCCAGCGGGGCAAACCTCTGCGCCGGCGGCTGGTCCAGTTCGCTGCCCCAAATGCCAAATCGTTGATGTTCGGAACAGAGCCTGTCTGGCGTAACAGCAGCCTTGTCGGTTACCTTCGCTCAGCCGGATTTGGCCACACTGTGGGCTGTGGTATCGGCATGGGGTATCTCACGGCGGAAGGAGGGGTGACAGCTGATTGGCTGTCCGGAGGGTCATTCGAAATCGAGATCGCTGGTGAACGCTATTCCGCCATAGCTTCTCTGCGGCCATTCTATGACGCCGGACGCAGCCGCGTGAGAGGCGAGTGGCGTGCTGTGGAGGAGCTGGTTGCAAAGGAGCTCCTCTAGGCCTCAGACTAAGACTGCGCAATCTTGGACGACTTAGCTGCGCTTCTGGTCGACTGGCGCGCGTTGCATCGGGTCGCGGATAAAGATGCCTGCACGCGCCTCTCGGCACGGACGTTGTTGTGCTACAGGCCAGCTTAACGTTGGCCGACAGCGGATCCGGATAGGCCGGACACGACGTACGTTACCGCCAAAGTAAAGTACTCACCGGCCCGAACGGCAGCAGTGTGCTCTGGCTTGCATAGGTCGAACGGCAGCTCACGGGCTCGTCTCGCGAACCATGATCCGGTTTCGGGTCGCTCGCTGACCATGCCTCGGCCAGGTGCATGGCGGCAACTGGCCACTTTCTGGAATTTTGCACGGCACCCAGATTGCTCAGTTTGAGGACGGAGCTGGATTGTCATGCCTCACGATGGCGGCCAGTAAGCTAAGCTAACAACGCTGCGTAGCTATCTGATGATCGCGCTGGACGAGACTAAGCAGCGCTAACCGGCCAAGCCGCCTTCCACCAAGTTGACCCAGTAGCCGATCCCGTAAGGGAGTGCATTGTCATCGAAATCGTAGGTCGGATTGTGCAGGCCCGCGGTAGGTCCGTTGCCGAGGAACAGGAACGCGCCAGGTCGCGCCTGCAACATGTAAGAGAAGTCCTCCGAGACCATCACCGGCTTGACCTGCTCGTTGACCGCCTCTCGCCCTACAAGAGCGCGCGCGGCTGCGGCGGCCAATTCGGTCGCCGCAGTATGGTTGAACGTCAACGGCTCGAGACGCCTATGCCGATATTCCACTTTAGCCCCGAAAGCTGCCGCGATATTTTCAGCGCAGACCTTGATTTGCGTTTCAGCAAAATCACGCAATTCTGGCGACAGGCTCCTAACCGTTCCGCCCAGCGTCACGGACTCAGGTATGATGTGGTAGGATTCACTTCCGGTGAATTTCGGCACGGACACAACGAGCGCTTCCGTCGGATCGAGGTTCCGGGAAACCAAGGTCTGGAGCGCCGTGATAATCTGTGCTCCGACTACCACTGGATCTATGGTTAAATGAGGCGTTGCAGCGTGTCCGCCCCGGCCCGTGACAGTAATGTCAAACTCGTCGAGGGCCGCCATGATCGATCCGTCGCGAATACCGAACCTGCCCACGTCAATGCCTGGCATGTTGTGCATACCGAAGACTTGGGAGATATTGAACCTGTCCATCAAGCCTTCTTGCACCATTCGGCCGGCACCCTGCCCGTCTTCCTCGGCGGGCTGGAAAATGAGTGCAACCGAACCTTTGAAGTTCCGAGTGGCGGAGAGATGCTTAGCGGCCCCCAGCAGCATGGCGGTATGGCCGTCATGACCGCAGGCGTGCATCTTCCCCCCGATCTGAGACGTCCAGGGCTTGCCCGTAGCCTCGATGATCGGCAGTGCGTCCATATCCGCGCGCAGGCCAATCGTCGGTCCATCCCCGCCGGCGCCTTGAATAACCGCAACGACACCGGTTTCGGCTATGCCAGTCTCGATATGGTTTATCCCGAAGGAAGCAAGCTTTTCAGCGACGAAGCGGGCGGTGTTGTGCACGTTGTATCCGAGTTCCGGATTCTGGTGGAGGTGACGGCGCCAAGCGATAGCCTCCTCATGAATATTCCGGAAATCATCGACGCTGCGCATTCTTGTCTCCTGCACCAGGAGCAGACCCGCGCTTCGGATCTGCCCGCCTCCTCCGCGCACCCGGGCTCGGCACTCTAGATGCACGGTTCCGCGTCGCGTGTTCTGTCGCTGGAACGCTTCCAGGCTTGAACCTCCACAGTCAAATGCATTGTGTGTATTGACCCCATCTCGCTTCGAGATGGGGTCCAACTCCTCGCATTTCACGTGAGTGACGGACATCTACATAATCGGCCGTCGGCTAGTATTTGGCTACTTGACAGGTTCCGACTAGCCAGATTGATAGCGCGCTGAAGTTGCCGAGGTGCTTTGCGGCCGCTGGAACTTGATTACCTGCTTGACACACGACAACTTCATTGCTTCCCGCAGTCACGAAGTATGGCGTCAGACATTTTCTCGGCAACCATAATCGTTGGGATGTTCGTGTTTGCGCGTGGGCAGAATGGCATCACTGAAGCATCGGCGACTCTTAAACCCGATAGTCCATGAACGCGGCCACTCGGATCGGTCACGCTGTTCGGATCATGAGCAGATCCCATCCTGCAAGTTGAAGTGGGATGAAAGTTTCCAAAAACGTTTTGTCGCACAAAACGATCGAGCAGTTCGTCACTATTGAGAAGGTCGGCGATGCTGCACCCATCAGTGATGGCGAACTTGATCAGGCTTCGCCGAAGCGAAGAGGAACTATCCATAAGGGCCGCGAGAAAGGAGGTGAGACCGTAATTTAAACGGTTGTACTTGCCGATTCGCTTTGCTCGTCCAGTCCAGGTAGAAGGAAAGGGGTCAAGCGCCGTATGCGTCAAAGCCTTGTGGCCAATCAGTCTCGCAACGAATCGAAACGCGTTTTTTAATCGCTTAGCGTCGCGTTCGTCGCTCAACATGTCGAAATTCACCTCTGGCTCAACAAGATGAGAGGAACTCTTGAGCGAGACAGTTCCTGTCGAATAGACGCGGTTAACCCAGAAATTGAGCGTCCCCAAGCGTTTGCCAACAGGATGCCAGGCAGATTTCGCCAGAACCGAGATGGCCATATCGGTAGGTGGGCAGCCGTTGTGACCGGATGAATACCGGGCATGCATCTGGATATATCCGGTCGCGGTCGGGATCATGCGATCCGCCGGTTTCAAGTACGCCGAGATGGCGACCCCGGCATGCTCCTGCAGATTTTTTCCGACCCCTTCGACATCCGCCACGACTTGAATGCCGACCCCTGACAAAACTTTTCGCGGACCAATACCGGATCGCATCAGTATCGCGGGCGAGTGAATAGCACCAGCACAGAGGACGACCACTGTAGCATTGTAGGATTGGCGACCCGTCTTACTCTCAATATCCACGCCGGTTATTTGACGCCCTGCAATGGTTAGCCTTACGACCGTAGTCTCTGACAAAATTCTGAGATTTGGCCGAGCGCGGACGCTCTCTGGTAAATACGCCATCGCAGCTGATACACGGCGACGATTGATGTTTGTGAGTGGGACAACCGAGTGGCCGTCCCGGAACTCACCATTAAAGTCTGGCCGGAAGGGGATGTTCTCATCTTCGAGAGCCGTCGACACCGCGTTGACGAACCCAGACCACTCTCCTTTATCGGCACGGCTAATCGGCAGCGGCCCGCTGTTGCCATGAAAGTGGTCGCGAAAATCCAGATCGCATTCGAGTCGGCGGAAATATGGCAGGACGCCTTCCCAGTTCCAGCCCGTTGCCCCCCCAGACGCCCACTCATCATAATCTGCAGGCCCACCCCGGTTAGCGACCTGAGCATTGATACTTGAGCCTCCACCCACTACACGAGCCTGCTCATAGTGCACACGTCTGTTGCTATTTCGCACCACAGCTGCAGTAAGCGATGGCCATTGATACCGCTGATTGTAGTAAGCGCGCGTGGGGTTACCGTCGACAATGTCATCAGGAATTTCGTTCGGGGGAAAGTCAGGCCCAGCCTCAATGAGCAAGACGTAACTGCCTTTAGCCGACAATCTGTTCGCCATGACGCAGCCGGATGAGCCACCACCTACAATTATATAGTCAAACAGCAACAATTCCTCCCCATCTGCGCTCGCAAGCCAACCTCTACAGCCGAGAGCTCATCGGATCAGCGCCCCGGCGGCAAATGCGCGATCTGCGCACCTAGCTCATAGTAGCCTTCTCTGATTGCTCGAAAGGGCGCGCTCCGCGCCGAAGATACGGGCAGGAACATCCCGTCGAGCGGCAGCTCGCCGCTGACATGGCGTGCGAGCTCGCGGCCGAACACTGTGCCCGGCGCGATGCCTCGCCCGTTGAAACCCGTCAGTGCGATCATGTTCTCCGCCGGGAGGTGAAGGCGAGGCAGATGGTCGTTCGTCATGCCGATCCGACCATACCACTCGTGCTCCAACTCCACGTCACCGATCTGCGGGAAGAGCGCCCGGATACGCCGCCTCGCCCAGTTACGATGGATCGCGATTCCGGTACCGCGGAGCGCGCCGACGCTGCCGACGATGACGCGGCCGGCATTGTCTGTGCGAAAAGCTGTCAGCACGGTCCGGGTATCCCACGCGCCGTGCCCTTCGGGCAGGATCGTGTGGCGAATTCTGTGACTTAGCGGCGCAGTCGCAACATGGAAGAACGGCAGCACCACTTGTTCGCGGCGCAGCTCGGGAAGAATGCGTGAGGTGTAGGTGTCAGTCGAAACAACGGCCCACTTGGCCCGGACGTTTCCACTTTGCGTGGCAAGCCGCCAGACGCCGCCCTCGCGCTCGATGCGCTCGACCGGGCTCGCGGTGAAAACGGTCGCGCCGGCGGCAATCGCCGCGCCAGCCAGGCCGCGCACATAGGCGAGCGGCTGGATCGTCCCTGCACGGAGGTCGAGGAGACCTGCGGCGAAGGCCGAGCTGCCTGTCTTGGCACGCGTCTCGCCGGCATCAAGGATGTGAACCGGGGCGTCGAGCGCCTGCCACTGCCGCGCTCGCTCTTCGATTTGGGCGACGCCCTTCTTATCGGCTCCGCAGTGGATCGTGCCGGCCCGCTTCAGCTCGCACGGCATCTCGTGTTTGTCGACGATCTCGAAGACGGTGCGTGGGGAATCGCGCAGCAAATCAAGCAAACGGCCACCATAGACTGGGCCGAGCGTTTCCTTGAGGGTCGATGGCATCACCCAGAGGCCGGCATTTACCAACCCGGTGCTGCGCCCGGCGGCGCCAAAACCAATCTCGGCAGACTCGATCACCACAGCGTTCAAGCCCCGCTCGGCAAGGTGCAGCCCAGTGGAGAGCCCAGTGTAGCCGGCACCGACGATCGCCACATCCGCGACGACGTCGCCTACCAGCTTCTCCGTTGCAGGCGGCGGCGGAGCTGTCCGCTCCCATAGCCCATGCGACCGTCGATCGTTCAGCATTCTTTCCGTTCTCATTAAGGGCTCAACGCTGCCTCTATGCGCAGACACTCACCAAGCCCGGCAGGAGACCGAGCTCGCTGCCGGGCAGGTGCGCCTTGGGAGGAGGCGTAGTTGTGTTATTCTTTGCAACACCAGCCGCATCACGGCGGGTTACAAGCTTACAAGAAGAAGATCGAACCGCTCAAAGGCGCTTGGTACTGTAGCGCATGTAAGTACGCGAATAACGCAAATTGTCTCGCCTGCACGCAGGAAATCGGCTTTGCGCGGCGAGATGCGCCTAAAACCGGCGAGACACGCGCGCAGTAATTCTGACGACGCGCTCAGGAGGCAATGACGCCGGCAGCTAGCGGCCTCTGCTCCCGGAACGTGAGGCGTGATGCGGGCGAGCCGCCATCCCCGAACAGCTGAGGCAATCCCCGTAAATGCGGCCATATACGAAATTAACTCCTGCAATCGAGCAGGCGCGGCTGCAACTACAATGACGCTTTCCCCAGTTCGCATAGTGCGTTTGTCCCGTAGTTGCGCTTGGCCGCGGTCGCGAGCCTTTTGCCCCGCCCCCCGAAGAACAGCACGTCGGCGATCCGCGATTTGCGCACCTAGCTCATAGTAGCCTTCTCTGATGGCGCGCTCCGCGCCGAAGACACGAGCAAGAACATCTGTCGAGCGGCCGATCGCCGCGGATATGGCGCGCGAGTTCGCGGCCGAACACCGTGCCCGGCACGTCATTCAAAAGCTGCAACCATACCGCTCGGTTTGCGCTCCCAAGGCGCCCCAACTCGCAAAATCAGGCTGGACGGGATTGCTCACGGACGGCCAGTTGACGAGGTGCTCCCGTCTACTGCTCTCGACTGCACCGACACTCGGCGAAAGACACCTTTATCTGTCACCCTCACCGCACGCCGTCGGCGTTAAGGCGGCCACGGGTTGTTCCTGTTCGCCAGGGGCAGAAACCGACTTGATCGACCAATCAATCAAGGCCACCGCATGCCGAAGTATCGCGCCGGTCTGAGGGCGGCTCGGGGAAGCGGCGATGACGTGTCCCATCGTATCTCGGTAGTCGCCTTCCCTGATGATAGGGGTCTTGGGTTGAACATGCAGTTTGACCTCGGCGACACCTTCCACGGCAGCCGCTCGACTCTCGCCATCAATCCAGTCGAGGATGCCATCACCTTCAGGGAGGAGGAACCGCGCGCCCGCAACATGCGAACGGGTTCTTCGCAAGTCCCATTCTTCGCCGATAACAACTTTGATGTGCTCGGTGACGAGATCTACACCATAAGCTAACTTAACCATTTGAGGACCGGGCGCGCCAGCAAGACGCGGATTGACCTCAATGACGACTGGGCCACGCATTGTCCAGCGGAATCCAATGTTCGATGGTCCCCAGCCAAGGTCGAGAGCTTGCAAACAGGTCAGCGACACTTCGGCGACACGCTGCTGCTCGTCGTCAGTAAGCACGGCTGGATAGGTGCACCCACGATGAACAAAATGCGGTGGGCTGCCGAAATCAGCGCCGCCAATTCCAATGACCTCATCTCCCATTATATCAGCCCAGTAATAGGGGCCCTGGGCGAATTCTTCCACCAGTATTCTCGGCGAAGACCGCCATTTGTGCTTCCCACCCAACAGATGGGTCGTATGTTTAGTTAGTTCATCAACGTTGCGGCACAGTAGGACACCGCTGCTGCCGCTGCCCACGGCAGGCTTAAGAATGACCGGGAGGTTAATCTCCGCGGCACAGCTTTCGACGTCCGCGGCATTGGCTGCTAAGCGATAAGCCGGCATTGGAACGCCGGCCTCTGCGAGGAGCTGACGTTGAGTGAACTTGTCGCAGCACCGTTCAATGGCTCTGGGGTTCGGTCCTGGCAGATCGAAGGACCGGCATAGCTTACCTACCGTGGCGTAGGCCAACTCATCAAGACCTGTAAAGCCAGTGATGCCAGCAATGTCATAGGTTGCGCGCAGCCGGGAACATTCGCAGATCAGAGCATCGAGATCGTCGGTATCGACACTGATTGCCTCTGTACCGTCCGCCGTAAGATAGTCGTACTGGGTTGGATCAGCTGAGAATGTAATGGGATGAAGACCAAGACGCTTGGCCGCTCTAACGTATAGCCGGCCAATACTCCTATTGCCTTCCACCAGAATGAGAGCTTTTTTTGCCATTACCGTCGACCTCCGCAATATGCTGTGCGACGGCCTGAGAGGTAACCAGGCGTCGACTTGCTATTCGGCCTGCCGTCAGCCTTGTGGGCAAGCTACCATTCTCAGAGATCTGATTTCGCGAAGGTTTTGTTAAGTCGTGTAAATGATCTATTACAATTTTGGTCGCCTGGGGGCGATGACGATAGTTGCATGGGACATTCCCGCGGCGGGCTCACCACCGAGATCCATGCGCTTGTCGATGCCGAAGGGCCCCAATCGATCTCGTCCGGACAGGCGCATGACGGCAAGCCCGCCCTCGCCATGCTCGACGCCGTCCAGCCGATGCGATCCTGCTCGCCGACCGTGCTTACGACAGCGACGCCATTCGCGGCATCGCCGCAGAGAAAGGAGCCTGGGCCAACATCCCGCCGAAGAAGAACCGAACCCGCAGCTTCTCCCTTCAGCGCATGGGTCTACAAACAGTCAACCTCGTCGAGCGCTACTTCAACAAGGTCAAACATTTCAGAGTAGCGACCCAATAGGACCGCGATCCGCGAAACTTCTCGCAGCGATCAAACTCGCTTCAGTTCGCGTATGGTTGCGGGCTTATGAGTCTGCGGCCTAAAGCGCAAACCGCTGTGGCGCGACGCTGCCGTGTGAAAGCTCCCAGCCGGCCTGATGGCCCAGCTCACCCGCGAGACTTCCCAACGGGGGGTGGGCGACTGGCAATGACGGTCTGCTGTTGTGAGATCCGGATTCCAATATTTCTGGTTTGCACGTAGCCATCAAGTGCTTCCTGACCTTTCTCCCTGCCGTAGCCAGACCGCTTCACTCCGCCGAACGGCGTTTCTACGCCGCCGACGTACCAACCATTCACGTACACTTGGCCAGCCCAGAGGCGATCCGCGCTCCAAAGAGCCCGGTCGATATCCCGGGTGAAAACGCCCGCTGCCAAACCTTGATCCGTATCGTTGGCCAGTTCGATCCCTTTTGCCGGCTCATCGAAAGCAGTAACAGCAAGAACCGGACCGAATACTTCTTTCTGGAAAAGACTCCTATCAGGCGCGACGTCGGCAAATACAGTCGGCGCCATGAAATAGCCGCTTCGCTCCGAAAGTGCAGCTCCACCGGTCACAAGCCGTGCCCCTTGCGACAGGGCCATCTGGCAGGCTCTCTCGACTCCCTCTCTCTGCTTTTGAGAGATCAGCGGGGTGATGTCGCAGTTTTCGCGTCCTGGCCCAATTGAGAGTCCTTCGACGCAAGCCTTCACTCTTTCTACCGTTTCATCAGCGATTGAACGTTCTACAAGCAATCTTGTTAGGTTGTTGCAATTCTGGCCAGCATTTAGATACGTTCCGATACGCACCGCTTCCACGAGGGCATCGAGATCGGCATCGGAATAAACGACAGCGGCTGATTTGCCGCCCAGTTCCATGATGCAGGGTACGATGCGCTCCGCTGCGGCCTTGAGCACCGTTCGCCCGGTTGCCATGGAACCCGTAAAGACGATGTGGCGAACATCCGGATGATCGATCAGCGCCTGACCTGCAGTCTGGCCGTACCCAGTGAGCACATTCACGGCTCCGGCAGGCAGGCTCGCAGTCTCACAGGCACGAGCAAGTTCGATGCCTGATAAAGGAGCCAGTTCGGGAGACTTCACTACCACTGAGTTACCAGTTGCAATGGCGCAAGCTAGCGAACGGGCCGTCAATTCGAGGGGGCCGTTCCAAGGAACGATCTGGGCTGACACTCCGAAGGGGCTTCTGACCGTGTAGTCGACAAGATCCGCCCCCCGCGGAATAGAGCGACCTTCGAGCTTATCCGCCAAGCCAGCGTAGTACCGCAGGTATCTGACGGCCGTGCGAACCTCGCCATTGGCAAGGTCCAACGCCTTCCCAGTCTCCATGCAGTTGACGATCGCGACCTCGTCGCTGCGTGCCTCAAGTGCATCCGCGACGCGGAAAAGCATGCGGCCACGGTCGTATGGGTGCATGTTAATCAAAACGCGGTCGCGGAAGACGCGGTCAGCGGCAGCAACGGCGAGATGCACTTCTTCAGGTCCTGCCGCTGCGATAACCGCTATCGTCTCCCCGTTTGAAGGGTCATCAACCTCGATCCGTTTGCCGGACGAACAATCTCTCCACTCCCCATCGATGAAATTCTTGATCACTTCGGTAGGAGCCATTTTAGTTCCTATGGAAATCTCACATAAGTGCACTACTGCGGACGTAGATGTCGCCCAAGGAAACCGAATTTTGCCTAGGCAGGATTGCGAATGGATCGAGCCGTTTCGTGGAAAGGCTGTCAGCAATGGTTCCATGTCCACGTTCCTGGCGCAGACGTTTCTCAGACTGGCCAGAGGTCACGCAGCGCTCTTGGAGTGGCCGCCTTGGCTTCGTCGATCTCTGCTGCAGACAACCGGTCCGACAATTGGCTTAGGACCGAGCGGGCAACCTCTTCCGGATCCACTGCCCGGTCGCGGTGGACGCCGTCGTGGATGCGGTCGAGAAACGAATTCCGTTTTTTGGGTATGGCGCGGCGGCCGGGATGCCAACCCTCGTAGTAAAAGCCGCGCAGTAAAGCTGGCAGCTGCGCACCAATGTACACGGCTTCATCGCGGCCCAAGCAGTCGCGCAAGGCGTGCAGCGTCGCAATCAAGGCTCGGAAGACCCGCTCGCGATCATGCCAACGAAGTCTCCACGCCAAATCGCTGACCCAATTCTGGGTTGCCTGCAACGCGTAGTCGAGATTGTGGATCACGTCCATCTACGTTCCTGTCCTTCCAGGTTCTTGGATCAAAGTCGCTCTCGGCTTTGAACCAGACCATCTCGTCACGGGACTGAGCGATGCAAGCAAGGTGCAAAAGACGGCTTCCGCCCGGAAGCTTATTCGAGTCCCTGAAGGCCGATGGCCGAGGAGGCGCACTACAGCCGCGCTATACGCGCGACGCGGAACGGACAAAATTTGCGTGAGTTCTCCCAGTGTCTCACCCCGAGGTAGTCGCCATGAGTTTACGCAGCCTGAGAGCACCGGACACTTACTGCAATTCTCGCGCCCGTCCGGCGCCATTCCCGGTTTCGACTGACTCGTAATTGCGCAGCATCATTTCCGCGACACTGAAGGCGTGGCGCCCTTCCCGCGAAGTCAGGCGCGCGTCGACGTCCGGATAGATAAAGAAGGGAAGCGAAATTCGGTCGGTCAGACCGTTGTGCACGACCTGATGCGGCGTACTCTTGAACCGGTCGTCGCTCAAGGCCTGAAGCATATCGCCCAAATTGACTACGAGACTGTCGGGCAGGCTCGGCACTGGCATCCAGCGCCCGCGCAACCACACCTGCAACGACCGGGTGGGGAGTTCCTCCTGTAGCAGCAGCGTGAAGAAGCCACCATCGGTGTGCTTGGCGCACGTGCCGCCGCGAGCTGGATACCGAATTACGCGTTGCTCGAGAGTCGGCGGGCTGAAATACCGTTGGAACCAGCCCTGTTCCAAACCGATCAAGTCGGCAAGCGCGGTTCCGAGCTGCGGGACGACTTCGCGGAGCACGGTAGCCTGCAAGGCAAGCAGGCTTCGCGCGAAACCAGGAGCCAAAGCCTCATCTGGAAACAGCGTGCTCCCGCCAAACGGACGGCGGTCGCCTTCGTTGTCGATTCCGAGATCGAACACTTCCTTGGGATCGCGGCCGGCGTCGGGATGTAGGATTTCCCCGTGCAATGGACTGTATCCACGGGCGATAGTGGGATAGATCCCTTGAGCTGCGTGACCGAAGCGTTCCTTGACCGACTGTGGCAAAGCGAAGAACCGCCGGGAGGCCTCGATGGCTTGAGCGATCTGCTCCTTCGGAATGCCATGCTCGACAAGGTAGAAGAACCCGTACTCCTGGCAGGCCATTTGTAGGCGCCGTTGCTCTTCACGTTGCGTTGCATCGGCCCTCAGTTTCGCAAGTGAAATTAGTGGTAGCGCGTCCATAATCGTTCATCCCTTGGTGGTTGGCCTTGTGAGGCGCCTGGAAACTTAGCAGTCACATCCTTGCCCGTGATGCATCTCCCATCGGCGATGGCTGGACATAAGTATTTTTTCTAGCATGTTTTCGGCGACGACAACATCGTGAATACAATAAGAATGCGCATCACATTATAACTTGAGAATTACTATTGCTTAACATCTTTGTCTAGAAAGTTTCATATTGACGTATATGAACCGGCGTCTGATATGAGTTTCGGCAAACGAACAACGACGCTCGACAACACGCCGCAATTAAACCGGAACTCGTTCGACTTTCGCGCCGACTGCGCAAGTTGAACTTCCTAGACCTCTTGCCGGAAGATGAATCCAGCGACGCTCCGTTGAAGCTTCTGATTACCTCTTTGGGCCAGGGTTCCGAAACGCGCGATGCCGGAGCGGATCTGCGCGGGAGTCACACGCGTCCGGGTAGGCGATCCCAGTCGCAGGAGCGGTGTCCCGGGATACTTGCCTGCACGGCGCCAAGGCGGCAAGGATTGCCACCTAGTGATGGCATTGCGTCGGATTGCGGTCGATACCGACGGGCGGCTTTTGATGGTCAACCTGACGCCGGCCGATATCTCAAACAGCGCCGGCGCAGGTCCATTCTCGCCGGCGTCCGCAAGCGCTGGCCCTGGGTCAAGCACTTCGCCGACCGCGATCAGCTCAAGCTCATGGCAAGGGCCGCCTATCTCGACTTCTGCCGCGCCGCTGGGAGATCGAACGCACCTTCGGCTGGATGCCCGGTGGCAACGCCTCGTGCGCGACTACGAGCAGCGCTCGACGTCTCCCAGGCCATGACCCTCGTCGCAACGGGCGGAACTGCTGCAAAGAACCGCTCAACGTCAGTTTCAAGACCGACTCTCAGACTTATTTATCCACACGATATATTTTTAACACGCCGATGAGACTCCGTGGGGTGTCGACTTTTCTCGATTTTACTTCTTTTCGCCGAAAAAATCGATGTGGCGTGCAAACTCTTTCAAGCTCGTAAAAGACACGCGACGAAAGTATCATGTTTGTACTCCACATTGCGCTCGCATAACGATGACGAAATACAAGTTTAAGGTAAAATAATCTCAACAATTGCAATCAGATGCTAGAGCGGTGTGGATTCAGAGCTGCCCAGCAAGCCGCGCAGAGCCGTAGCCTTACACCCCGGCAGTTTCGTGCCCAGTGACAACATTCTGCAAACCACTGCGGAGGAGAGACTGTGGAATATCGGCGGATCAGCGGTTTCGAGGAGCCACCCACCCTTTCTCCAAGAGAAAAGGAATGCATCCTGTGGACGGCGGAAGGGAAATCCTCCTGGGAAATTGGACAAATTTTAGGTATATCCGTAAACACTGTTAACTTCCACATAAAGAACGTAATGAGAAAGCTGGATACTTGTAGCAGAACTACAGCAGCAATAAAGGCGCTAAAACTTGGAATTATTGAGTTGTAAAATGTCGGGATTTAAATCCGTTCGGCAAGTATCATTCAGAGGTGACGATTTATGTTTTGCGGAGAAAGCCTCTTAACAACTGGCAACTTCAACATTGTGGCAGGCGTTTCCTGAACCTGCATCTGTCTGGCGGGCAGGTACACTGAATTGGGCCCAGTTCAGAAAAGTCAAAGGCCAGCAGCGGTGTACCGCGCACCGCGCATGTAGACGCGCAATATATCTGTGGAGAAGGAGACGTTTGCCTCTCACGTCTCGCGTTGCTTCTATCCAACGTCAGGTCCACCAGACAACAAGATCTGGTCGCGCAAACCCGAAAAAGCTGTTCAGCACCAGGCGACGCTTTCCGTTACCTGATTGACCGGTGACCCCGTGAACGAAACCGCCATCGATCAGGGCGATATCCCCCGCCTTGAGCTGAAATTCGCGACAAGGAACGCCCTCGAGATAGCCTGCCGAATAGGGATAGCCAGTGGTCTCCACACCCTGTGATATTCGGTCCGCAACTGTCGGCTTATGGCTCCAGAGCCTCAGATTGCCGCCTTCCTCGGGCATGCTTGGATAGAAGTTGAGTGCTGCGACAGTGTTGTGCGCCACCGAAGAAAGCTCATAACCGCTCCCAGCACATAAGACTTGAGCGACATCGTCGTGGGGGTCCAATGAAAATGTGCCGCTGCCAGACCAGCTGATAGCGCGACAAACATTGGCCTGACCGTGTTCTGAACGGGCCAGTCGCAATTCAATGCCCTGGTTGTGAAGCTCGCGCTTCAATGCGCTGAATATTGCTCGGACCGGGTCAACCAAATTCTCAAACAGGGCTTCGACGTGCGGTCGCGCATTTTCGGCCTCTGCGAAATAGGTGGCTGCATCCTTCCTGTAGTGGGATGCGCCGACATATTGTCCCGGCACTCCATCTTTTCGCAGCTTGAGACCGGTGCTGCCACTGAAGTTTGCGCTGATCTCCTCGGCTACCTCGGTGCTGAAAGATTGCTTCATGTGCAAAGCGGTGGTCTCGCCTTTCATGACTGAGATAATGTCTGCAGTGCTGATCGAGCCGGTCCGTTCTCTGATCGAAACAGGAGAGATGGCCGGGGCTTGAGATATCTGACTAGACATTGTCTTGCTCCTGTAATGCGCGATCAAGGATGGCGATGCCACGATCAAGTTCGGCATCGGTGATGGTTATCGGTGGGAGGATTTTGATAACGTCGCGATCTGGCCCTGAGGATTCGATAAGCAGACCGTTTTCGAACGCGATATCGTGCACACGGCTCACAGCGGCCGATGAACGGCACTTGAGGCCGGCCATCAGACCGCGGCCGCGCTTCTGTTCAATGCACTTGGGAAATTTGGCAATGAGGCGATCAAGGTGCGTTTGCAACTTGGCCGCTGTCCGCTCGACGCCAGCAGTAAACCGCCTGTCCGACCACATTTTGGACATGGCCCCTGCCGTCACGAAGGCGAAATTGTTGCCTCTGAATGTCCCGCTATGTTCTCCGGGTTTCCATATGTCTAGGTCGGGGCGAATAAGAACAATGGAGAACGGACTACCTGAACCGCTCAGTGACTTGGAAAGGCACACGATATCGGGTTCGATTTTCGCGAACTCGAAGGAGAAGAAATCGCCTGTTCGGCCCGCACCCGCCTGGATATCGTCGACGATAAAAACAACACCATGCTTACGGCAAATGCGCTGAATTTCTGTGAGCCAAGCCGCGGATGCGGCGTTCATGCCGCCTTCTGCCTGGATGGTCTCCAGAATGATTGCGGCTGGCTTTTCTATGCCGCTTCCCGGGTCCCCCAAAAGACAGTCGATGTAGCTCGCCGAATCGAAGGTTTGGCTCGGATAGCCGTCATAAGGGATACGGATCACATCGTGGCGCGCAACGCCTCCCAGTTCTCTGGTAGACGCCGACCCCGACACCGCCAGGGAGCCGAGTGACATACCGTGGAACGCATTCGTGAATGCCATGACGATCGAGCGGCCGGTATACTTTCGCGCGAGGGCCAGCGCCGCTTCGTTGGCGTTTGTGCCGGTCGGCCCAGGAAACTGTATCTTGTAAGAAAGGCCCCTGGGTTTCAGAATGCAATCGACAAACGCTTCGATGAATTCACGCTTTGCCGCCGTATACATGTCAAGCGACAGAAGAATGTTCTCGCTAGCGAGATATTCAATTGCTGGCGCCATAATAGTCGGGTTGTTGTGTCCGTAGTTGAGCGCACCGGATCCTACAAGGAAATCGATAAACGGGTTGCCGGACTCGTCCCAGATTGTCGCCCCAAGCGCCTTCTTGAAGACAGTTGGAAAAGAGCGCCCATAGCGACGAACATTAGACTCGTGAGCTGTGAAAACGTCGGTATTCATCTAGGGTCCCTCTCCACGCAGCGTCAACGACAGCGTTAAACGAGTTTGGTTCTTTGGCGGCTTTTCTTCAGTCTCACATAGAAGGCCAGAACGGTTCGGACGGAGCTTTGCAATTCGGTGACTTTCGAAAAAATCTGCTGGCCCTTAGCGACGTGCTCCACTAGAGACGTCGCCTACAATGGGGGCCGCCTGGCACGGCACCTAATCTTCTGCCCAGACGCACTTCGAAGCCTCCATGCACTCACTTTGCTCCGCATTCGGATACCTCTCCGTCAGCTCGTTGACATCCGCTTGATTTAGACTTTTTCGGGCAAGCGCCGATACTACGGCATCTGGTAGTTGACGTTCTGCTCGTCGCCACGAAGCGCCTATTTGTCAGCAAGATCCTGAGACAGATCACTGATGCGGACAGGCGATCCACCAAACAGCACGGCAAGTGGGGTGTTGCTGTTCCCTTCAATAGCAACAAGATTGCAATTTCCATGCCTTAGGATGCACAGACCACGCGCACACATCAGACCCGCCCCAGCTGCGACAACCCCAAAATCCACCGGGAAAGGCGCGATCAACGGCTCTCCACATTCGAAACACCATAGCTTTTGTGGAGAGCTTCGCTCCATCGGCGATAGTCCAACGTGAGGCGTCCTTCGCGTGCGAGCAGCACTCGCATCTCGTCGCTCGCGTAGATTGCGGTCCTTGCACCGGGAACAGGTCGCGGATGCATGAAGGCCTCTACGACATAGGAACGGATGGATCAGGCTCGACGGAAAACGCACCATGGACTCCTTGGGAAGCCGAAGACCTATGAGCTCGTCCGGAAGCGGCCGAGTCGCACCTCGCTCAACGTGAAAAGGCATTGATTTCGCCGGATGGCGAAGGCATTCCCAGTCTAATCTGGCCAGTTAACTGCATTATCGGCCACGCCCTTCAGGCTGTCCGCCGGGATCCAGTCAGCAAGCGGTCATTTGGGTCAGCAAATTCGCACATTCTACAGAGCAGAAAGCCATCCGCTCCGTTCATGCGATTAACGATTTGGCAAAAAACGGGGCTGTCAAAGAGATCGGTGTACTCGTCGGATAAAAGGTTACCCAATACGTGACGCCGTTCAAAATCCATCGAGCAGAGGGTAACGTCACAGTTTGGAAGAAGGACATTCCGATGCTGTCGATCGTCGACGCATGTCAGTGCTCCGACGATTGGCTGCCGTGGTTCAACCATCTTCGGGTCGACGCTTCCACCCCTGCTACACATCGGTCGCGTGCGAATTAGTGCTTCGGTAGGGATGATGTCGACGATGCCAGGATGCGCCTTCCCCAGAACGACAAATTGAATCGAGGGGATATTCGCGTCAATGAGTTGACGCACCAAAGCGCGATACTTGTCGCCGACAAGGCGGCTGTTCATGCAGGCGCCATCATCGAAAACATGTACCACGAATACTCCAAGGCGCAGCGCTTGCAAGCGTTCCAGATCTCGCGGCTCCATTCCAATAAGCGTCGTGAAAACCCGGATGCCGTGGCCTCTGGTGGAAGCGTGTTCGACCATTTCGGTGCAGTCCGGATTGAGCCAAGGCTCGGAGTAGCCGGCGAAACTAATGTCGACGGAAGTTGGTACCGCCTCCAAGCACCGCTTGAAATCCTCAAGGATAAGATGCTTGGTATGAGATACTTGTCTTTGCAAGGCCGCGAACTTGTCTTGCGGACAATATGAACATCCCACGATGCATCCTGTGGTCGTCGTTATCTCCAACACGCTGCCCCTGGCTGGGTTAGCAGAGCGCAGTTCCGGTAAAATCATCTTTTATGACTCCCACTCCTCTGGTCCTGCATAATGTCCAAAGCAGTCTACTTTTGGATTCTTGTTGGCGAGCTCGCGGACGAGGGCCACGTTGATCAGCGTGTCGGTGAAGTCGACGTCCCCGATCTCCTTGGCGAGTGGCAGCTTGGCGACGGTCAGCTGGTATTTGATGGAGCGCGCCTGCCGCGTTCCTCCTCGAACACCTCCCAGATCGTGCGGTCCGGCTGATCGACATGGCGGTGGCCTTAGCCCAGGCGACGCACTTGTCGAGCAGCAAGTCGTTCAGCTCCTCGTAGCTCCTGAAGCGCTGCCGTAGTGTGAAGAAGCGCTTGCGCACCAGCCCGACGTGGTTCTCGACCTGCCCTTCTCCCAGCTGGAGGCCGGGGTGCGGCGACCGACTGCACCAGGTAATGGCTGCACATCTGCAGGAAGCGGCGATTGTATTGCCGGTCCTTGCCCAAAAGACCATCTCCACCCGTCTTCATGTTGTCGTAGATGCCGCGCGTGCAGGCCCCGCCGAAGAAAGCGAAGGCCCGGTCGTGGGCTCGAACACCATCTCCTGCGTCTCGCGTAGATAGGCCCGCACGAACATCATACGGCTGTGGCAGAGCCGGACATGTGCCACTTTCACACGTGTGATGTTTTCCGGCGCTTCGTTCGCCTTCGAAACGAAGCAACCCGCGTGCCGTGCGCTGCGATCGACTACCATTGCCCGGAGAACAGAAACTGCATTCCCCTGGAGTTAGAACGATGAGAATGCCGTCGCCTTCGATCATACCAGGGAACCATGACCTCAATAATCAAACTTGAACAAAGTGAAGAATCTGAGCTCTGATCTTGTTACGGCGCATCAAGGGAGGAGCAGCAATATTCCGAGCTTTTGATTGCGCTGGGGCACGTCTTGAGCTTCATTCCTATGCTCATCATCGTCCCGCGACTGGTACCGAACTTCCTGGGACCTATCGAAAACAGCCCCTTGCCCGGGTTTGCCAGCGCAGCTGGATCGCCAAATCAGAAAGAGCACACTTGCGAAATAGCCCAGCTGAAGAAGTAGCGAACAGCCCAGCGTCGTGACGACTGCTAGACGGAACGAATAATGCGAGGCGAAGTAAACCGTCACAGCGTTGCCGCACAGGACCAGCCCGAGGAGCCGGCAAAATGGGATGAAGCGCAATGCCGTTCTCCTGATTTGTCTCGTCAAATCATGCAACTCATGCTGCGATCTGGTCGGCCGCGACATGGGTCTGGCAGTTCTTCGGGCAAACGCGGCCGCAAGCTCCGCAGCCAATGCAGCGGCCGGCATGGTCGACAACCATGATCATGCGATTGAGCTCACCATCGAAGTCGTCGTCACCGCCGTCGCAGGCGTCGAGGATTTCGCCCGCGTCATCGACGCCATGAAGATGCATGACCTCGCGCGAGCAGACTTTGAAACAGCGGCCGCAGCCGATACAGATTTTGCCATCTATAGCGATCAAATATTCCGGCACCCATATGGAGCCGTCGCGGCTGATGAATGTGCTCCTCATCGCAAAGTCTTCATTTTGGCGAGCTCTCTCCTGGCACCATCCAACTCGGCATAAACGACACGCGTTTTCTCCGCGAGTTCCTCTTTCTCGATCCATTTGACCGGGAGACCCTCGGCAAGGTCGCGCAAGTTAGTCTTGGCAATTGCCGCGCGCAGTTGAAGCTTTCGGACTTTCTTCGCCATCTCATCCAGGTTTGACATGATCCTTCCTCGAAAATCAGTTTGTTCACGCCCGCGGCACGTCGGGATAGCTCCAGTCGCATCGCCGACCTGTTTCGCGCCGGTATCCGCGAGTTTCCGGAGAGTCTCGAAGCCGAACCGGTAGACGCCTTGACAGACCGGCGAATTGCCGGACCGTGAAAAGCACGCGCCCGGAGCACCGGTCGGTTTCATTTCTGTTGTTGACTATGTCATCACGCTTGAGCGCTCCTCGATCGCAAGCTCCACTACGGTCTAAAACATGTCGAGCCTGCACAGGGCGGCCGCATCCGGATTGCCAACGATTGGATATTCCGGCGCAATTCCTTGGTGATGATGAAATCGGCCAGCAGCCCGGTGTCCGATTTCCCTTGGCATGAGCCGTGGAAGTCCTGAGCACGGATGGGCCTTGCCGTCCTTGTTGAGGGCAGGGCCAAGGGCTGCGTGAGACATTTCGTTTCCTCAATTTCAGGTCTCGTGCTCAACGGAGGATTTCCGCTTCCGGTTACGCCGACTTCGGTCCCGCTTATGCAGCCGACGTCCGGCCTGGCTAGACCGATTCCACGTAAATGCTGCCCCTGTGGCCGACCTTGAACACGTCTTCAACCACGGGCCAAATTTGCGTCGAATATCGCGGCCGCGGCGATTCGGTTGGAGGCCATTAAGGTCCGAGCCTTGACCTGCAGCAAACGATCGACCCTCTGCTCCATGAACATAGTTACTGCGGGCGCGACGTAGAATATGGGCGAATTGACCAGGGTTCCATTGCACTTGTCACCCCTACACGTTGCCGGACTGAAAGTTCGTAAGGGGTTCGCCATGCAGCCAGTCGTCCACTTTGATCGGAGGAGCCGGGGACTCGCTACGGAACATGTCGTTCTCCATTCCCACACCTTTCCTGACGTTTATGCGCGAACTGGTTCTTCTCTCAGAAACGGAACACACCGGTTAGCAGACCATCAATGTCTTTCGTGTTCTCATGCGTTCCGCCCTCACTCAGTATTGCGGAGCTCAACCAGCAAACGTCGTGCCAGCGATTTGCCCGTAGCAAATGCATGTTCTGGCTCGAAAACCTCCCAAGTCCAAGACGGCCGGTTGTTTTGAACCCGACATGTTTTCTGCCGCTGTCGGCTTTTGGACACGCATCATGCGTCAGACGCTTGAGGGCGAGAACCGCTTGACTGTCTGCCTGCGGTAATGTTGGCGTCGGCTCATCGGCGCCGGCGATGCGCGGGCGATCTCCACAACTGGCTCCCGTATGCAGCATCTGGCTGCTGGCGCATGCCTGATCTTTCTCGGGCCGACGAGGCGCAGGTATCAAGCGACATCCGGAACTCACCCCTCCTATTGCCTCAGCGAGGAATGTTACCGAGCGCGATGGGGCCGACATGGCCCCTATCTCCCTCAGTCGCGGCGGAGGGAGATAGCGGCCAGTTCTTCATCCAGCTGCCATCGAGGATGATCAGCCCAGCCATTTCCATGCGCCAGGCCTTCACAAGCCGTTGCACCATTCTCAGGTTCCTTTCCTTGAAGCGCGACGGGTCGATCTTTGTCAGGCGTAGCAACACACTTGCTGCCGACAGCGCCGGCTCTTCCTCGAGCCATGCCTTGATCTGCGCCTCGAACGGCTCGTACATGCTGGGCCTCTTCGGATAGGGTTTGGTCCGCCGATACGGCCGCCGATGCGTTGGTCGGGTCTCGCCACTCTTCCAGGCCGTCTTCAGATTCGCGGTGAAGCGCTGGAGATCGATAACGGCCGGTTCCTCAATCTTCGTATTCAGGCCACGACGATCGACCCGCCGTCCAAGCTCCGCCTGCGCGGCGCGGAGACCAGAAAACAGCAGCACGGGATCGGCGGTTTCCATCATCGCCTGTAGCTGCTGCTTGTAGGCCTCGGCCACACCCGGATGTGTAAGGACACGGGCTGCAGGCGGAACTGGCGGATGATAGCGCTTGATCACACGAGCGCCGATCCGCGTCTTCTCCTGAAGCTTGAATGACGGCTGGAACAGATTGCCGTAAAGCCGCACCACAGCATAAAGTTGGCCAAGAGCGGCTGTTGCCTCCGCGCCGACAAACCGACCATACCCCACCAGGCGACGCACGATGGCGCCATTCTTCTGCTCCACATGCGCCTGGTCATTCTTTCGATAGGCACGAGCGCGCGTCACTTCCAGTTCCTCACTTCGGCACCAGGAGACGACGAACTCGTTCATGAAGGCGCTGTCGTTGTCGAAATCTACGCCCAGCAGGGGGAAGGGAAAGAACGAGCGGGCCTGCTTGATCGCCACGATCACATTGCCGCTGTCGCGCGTGCGGACCGGAACGCATTCGGTCCACCCCGTGGCAATATCGGTCAACACCATCGTCTGCACAAAGCTGCCGGACGAAGATGTGCCGGAATGCGCCACGAAATCGACCTCGACGTAACCGGGCGGCGGATCATTCCAGTCCCCGAAGGTACGCACCGGCACCGATCGGCGAACCGCCGAACTCATTCCTGCTCGCCGGCGCTGGCCGCCGCGAGCGACAACACGTACCTCCGCCAAAAGCCGATCCATCGTCGCCGGGCTCATCGTCAGCAGCTTGCCGCGGAGCGCGGCATCGAGTTCTAGCCGGCCATGCCGTTCAAGCGCTGGCAACAAGACAGGTATCAACGGCCGCAGCCGTTTGGAACACAGGCGCTCCGATGCTTCCCACAACACCACGAGCGCTTCGCGAACATCGCCGCCATAGCGAAGGCTGTGCCTCTTGTTGCCGGGTGTCTTCGACGCGCGATGACGGAGCACTCGGATCGCATGCTTGCGATGATAACCGGTCACCGCGACGAACTCATCGAGGATGAGGCGCTTATCGGCTCGGCTCCCAGATCGATACCGCCCGACAATTGCTTCCACCAATTCCGACCGTGTCGCCATGCTGATCCGCCTTGCCATCCATCCTCCGAATCGGGATGACAACACCTGACCATCCCATTCGGAACAGCGACACTATTGGTAACATTTTGCTTGAGGCAATGCGCCCCTCGGCGACACTTAAAACTGCCCCCCTTGGTTGATGGACTGTGGCTCGGTCCCGGAGTCCACAGGAGGGACCCGCGCGTAGCGGAGCGCCTCCACGCGGCTGGCGGAGCGGAGCGCGGGAGGTACCTGTGGGCTCCGGGGTGCCGGCACGCCGGGGCGCAAATCTGTCGGCTATCGTGCGTCATGAGCCTTCTCCAGGTTGAGGTTGGCTGAGTTGAAGATACCGGCACGGCGCTTCTCGCGCAGGCGGTAGCTGTCGCCGCGGATCATGATGACATGGCTGTGATGGAGCAACCGGTCGAGGATGGCTGTGGCCACGACCGGATCACCAAACATGCCATGCTGCCACCATTCTCGACCGGGTGGTGTCTCATTTAACAGTCATCGATCCGCGTCACGGGCTCGCGGGTCAGCGTCTGGAACTCGTATCGTCCCATTCTGCGCGCGGTCCGGCTTTCGTCATCGTCCGACTACCTGACGGGCGCCGCCGTTCAATTCGGCGCTCGGTGACCGACCTTGCGGAGGCGACGCCGGAAGAACAAGGCGCGTCGAAATCGTTGGCTCGCATCAACGGCCGAACGTTGCTCACATTGCTGCACCATTTGAACAGCACGTTGACCTCCCGTATCGAGGAGGTGATTCGCGATGAACATTCAGTCGAATCCGTGCCGCGTTGCGTCCCAGACAGTCACCAGAGTTCCAGTCCTAGCCGCAGCGAAACTACCGCGCCTGTGGTTCGACCTGCCGGCGAAGACGCAGAAGCAGATCACGCAGAGCGTCGCGCGACTTCTTTTGCGGATGCGACCGACGGGCGTGCCGATAGCGGCGGATCGGGATGTTGAGAGCGCCGAATAGACCGGTCGAATGTGTGACGGCCGCGCATCGCGGTAAGCTTGCCTACATTTATGTCCGCAAGTCCTCCGTGAACCAAGTACGGCATCATCAGGAAAGCACGGAACTGCAATACCGCCTCGTCGACCGTGCCGTCGCCCTCGGCTGGCCGCACGAACGCGTGCACGTCATCGACGAAGATCTTGGCAAATCCGGAGCCGGGACCGTTGAGCGGGTGGGGTTCAAGAAGCTGATCGCGGAGATCGGATTGGGCAATGCCGGCCTCGTCATCAGCCTCGACGCTTCCCGGCTTGCCCGCAACAATCGCGATTGGCATCAGCTCCTCGATTTGTGCGCTCTCTTCGGCGTCATCATTGCCGATGGCGAACGTCTCTACGATCCCTGCGCTTACCATGACCGCCTGCTGCTCGGCTTGTCCGGCATCATGAGCGAGGCGGAGCTGCACCAGATCAGGCAGCGGCTCCATCAGGGCGAACGTCAGAAAGCGGGACGCGGCGAGCTGCGTCTTCCTGTTCCTGCCGGATTGGCGCATGATCGCTCGGGCGAGATCATTCTCAATCCCGATGAGGAGGTGCAGGCGCGGCTCAGCTTGGTCTTCGCCAAATTCCGCGAGCTACACAGCGCACGGGCCGTGATGCGCTACCTGCGAAAGAACGATCTGCCACTGCCTGTGCGCCCGCTCCTCGGTCCCGCGCCGCATGATGTGGTGTGGCGCGAGGCCGACAGTGCGCGGGTCCTCAGCATTCTCCAAAATCCTGCCTACGCCGGGGCATATGTCTATGGTCGGTACCGGACGGAAGGCGGGCGGCTTCGCCATGATGTCTATCGCCCGAAGACGGTCAAGGTCCCCATCGCCGACTGGGAGGTTTGCCTTCAGGCTGCCCATCCTGGTTATATCGACTGGGAGGAGTTCATGGAGAACCAGAGGCGACTGGCAAACAACATCAATCGCTACGCAGCCGGCCATTCGGGCGTACCGCGCAAGGGAGCGGCCCTGCTGCAGGGCATCGCCGTTTGTGGGCGGTGCGGTCGCCGGATGAGCCTACGCTATAGCGGTCCCGCCGGTGACTACCCCGTCTACACGTGTCGCGCCGACCGCGATCAGGCGGGCGGGCCGCTCTGCCAGGAAGTGCGTGCGCTGCCCGTCGATACGCACGTCGAAAGCATCCTGCTCGAGGCCTTGCGACCGGACCAGATCGCTATCGCCATTGCCGCATTGGGCCAGATCGAAGAGGAGACGCGTCAGCTTGAGCGGCAGTGGGCGCTACGACGCGAGCGGGCGCGCTATGAGGCGGAAAGAGCACGACGCCAATATGACGCGGTCGAGCCGGAAAATCGCCTGGTGGCTCGGTCGTTGGAGCGCGGGTGGGAGGACAAGTTGCGCCTGGCCGAGGCGATCGAACAGGATTATGAACGATGGCGGTCCAACGAGCCCCTGGTGTTGAGCCAGTCCGACCGCCAAGCACTTCAGAAGCTGGGAGAAGACCTGCCTGGCATCTGGCACGCCCCTTCCACTACATCGGCCGAGCGAAAGGGTATCCTGCGCCTCATCATTGGCGAGGTCGTCCTCGACCAAAAGCGCTTCCAGGGCCAGGTCTGGTTCAAGATCCTGTGGCAGACGGGAGCGACCAGCGAGCATGTTCTCCAGAGGCGGGTCCACACCTATGGCGACTACATCGATTTGGAGCGGCTGCGGAGCAGAGTGATCGAACTCAACGCCGCCGGCAAAATGGACAAGGAGATCGCAGCGGCGCTGAACGCGGAAGGCTTCGTCGCAGCACGCGGCTGCGCGTTCAAGGGCGAGAATGTCTGGCTTCTGCGAACACGTTGGGGCATCCCCACCGTCAAGATCAACGGGACGAGCGCCAATCCCGACCGATGGCCAGATGGAACCTACTCGGTTCAAGGGACGGCGGCCGCCCTGGGCGTCACACCACAAACTGTGTTTGACTATCTCGCATGCGGCTTGCTCGACGGGCGCCAGCTTACGAAGGGCCAGCCCTGGCAAATCGAACTCTCGGATGACCAAATCAACACCCTGCGAGCCCGGCTCGCACGCACCAGGCGATCAAGGAGGAAGGTCTCATGACAAGATCGGTTCGCCGAACACCTCGCCCCATTCGCCGACGGACCGGTTCGAGGTGATGAGCAGACTGCCGCGCTCGTAATGCCTGGAGACGAGCTGGAAGAACAGGTGCGCCGCGTTGGGGTCGAACGGCAAATACCCGAGTTCGTCGACGATCAGCAGCTTGGGCTTTGCATAGAACGCCAGGCGCTCTTCGAAGCGGCCCTCCTGATGCTCCTTGACGAGGGCGGCAACCAAGGCCGGGGCGGCGACGAACAGCACCGAGTATCCTTCGCGGATGGCATCCGGCCATTCCAAAGGCCCGCGCTTGCCCCAGTCGTCGAACAGAGCGGGCGTGATCTGTCGCCGAAGTCCAAGCTGTCTAGAAGCGCGGCCATCGCCCCATGTGATGATTGCTTGCATCGTATACTCAATTTCACCACCAAATTGCATGTCGGCGGCATTGCGTTCAATCCGAACGGCGTTGAGCGCGACAACACGCAATGCGTGCACTATAGTACGGTTTGTTCTGCGCTGGCTCCCCCTCTCCAGCCAGGAATCGAGTAACACGATCGGATCAGTTCGAGCGCGACCATACTAATCTGCGCCGCAGGATGGCTCGTCCTGAAGAGCTCGATTGGGTCGAATAGGTATTCGGCCAGCAAATAGGGGCCGGTCATTCCTATAGACGAGAGGCGTTGTCCCGCCATCGGGCACTATCCAGGGCGCGCTAGGCTGACCCAGCGCCCCGAACCGCATCACCTGCTTGACCGGCTGGCAATAGGTCGGAAATTCCGCGATTCCAAAAAAGCTGATCAGCGCAGTGGAGCCCGCCTGGCATTTGCCGCACGAATAGCAAGCGCTGGAAGGCTGTCAACCGAGCGATCCTCCAAGGCGCGGGGCCAGCGTCTCGACGATATATTGATTAAGGCCGGCCAGTGTTTGTGTTTGTGGTCTGGTAGTGGCCTTCGGCAGCCAGTGGTAGCGAGTAAAGCTTCGGCATCATCGGCTTTGATTGCCGCCCAAATCTGGTCGAAATTACGATAGGGTATTATGCCTCCCCCTCATTGAGAACAGGAATGTCTGCTCTGGCATAGAACGCCAGCATGGGTCCGAGATCAAAGGTCGTTGCGGGCGCAAGCCTCTGGACCGACCGCGGCCATGTTTCGGTTGACACGCCGCCGACGCCTCGCGCGAGTGTGCTGGCGAATCGGGGCATCAGCGGCCCGAGTGTCTGTGCCAGTATTGCGGCGGCCGTCGCCTGAAGGGCGAGCGAAGTACGGGTGCGGGCGGGATAGAGACGTCGCGCCGCTTCATAGTCTTGCGCCTGTCGGTAAACTACACAATCGCTCACGAAATCACAGGCCTGCGCGGCCGCGCGCCGGACCGAGAAGCCATCGTCCGAATAGGCACGTTCCATCGCCGCGCGATGGATCTCTATTCGGGCAAAGAAGACGCGGTCGGCCGGAGCCCAGTCGCCTGCGTCGGGCACACGGCCGCCAAAGTCCTGCTTAATTTCCCGGTGCAGCGCATCAATCCAATTCAGCCAGATCCCTTGGAACACCTCATTCTCGGTGCGGCGTAGCGCGTCCAGAGTGAAGTTCGTCCGCTCACCTTCCGGGCGTGTCAGGCCCAAATGAAGACGGACGACATCGACTGTCTTTGGGCCCAGAACCTCTTTGCCCCAGACCGCATGGCCGCGGCTAGTCGAGAACTTCTGGCCGTCGAGCAGGTAGAACTCGTTCACATGATACCGGATGCGGGGCATCCAGTGGGACAAGACCTCGGCATAAACAGCGGGGTAGAGTAGCGCGTGGTAGAAGGAATTGTCGAAACCGAAGAAATGGACAATCTGCCAATCATTGCTGGGCATCGCCGCATTCCAGTCGCGCCCAAGCAAGCGAGCTAGCGCCTGGATGTTGTAAAGAAATCCGAAAGCCATCTCCGGCCAAACCCAGATCACCTGCCCCGGGAGCCCTTCGGCCGGCAGGCCCCAGTCCGAGGGGTGGGTAATGGGCACGGAAAAGTCGCCGCGTTCGCGCAGACGCGCGAAGAGGTCCATGATCCGAGCGGGGGCGCCCGACGCCCTTAAATGCCGGTCGATATTGTCGTAGCATCGTTCCAGCGCAAGTTCGGCACGGAGCACGGAGCCGACCACCGGCGCCTTGGCCGATTGACGTGACCGGGCTGCACGCAAATCGTGGCATAGGTTCGGCGCGCCGCATTCCTCACAGATGTTGCCGCTAGTGGAGCCGCCGCAATCGGGGCAGAGGCCGCTCACATCCGGTTCGGAAAGGTAATCGCCTGTCACTCCATCGAAGAGCGCAGGGCTCTGGCGCAGATCTACCACCGTGCTGCTCAGAAGACTACGGAAACACGCGGCTTGAAACTCTCCATAAGCGTCATCCTCCAACGTGCGTAAGAAGCTGTGGACCTCACAGTCGAGAAGTGCAAGCGTGGCTCTGATCTCATCCGCGTAGTGGAGCGCCACCTTTGCGGGCGTCGATTGATCGGCATCGGCACGCGTGGCGACGTAGCTCTGGTAATCGTCGCTCCCAGTCAGGTGGTAAGCTTCGACCCCTTTCATGCGCAGGAAACGCGTGTAGACATCGGCGCCAAAATAAGGGCCAGAAAGATGCCCTAGATGCAGATCGCCATTGGGCGTCGGCGGCGTGGAGAAGACGAAGATCGGTCCGCGCGGAGTCGCGACCTGTGCAGCAGCTTCGAGGGCGGCCTTGCCGTCGCGCCAGTAGACATCGACGAAATTTAGGTCTTCGTCCCCATCGTTGCGCAGCACATGTGCTTCAAAAGGGTGAAACAGAACGACATCGCCGGCTTTGACGGAGATTTCCCCAAGGTCGGCCCTGACCTTGCCAGCGCCAGACAGGACCACTCGGATGTGACGCCCGGTCCAACCTTTCCGAATGAAAACCCAGTGCCCGCGCTTCCCGTTCCAAGCGTGGCCATGTCGATACCGAACGCCCGCGACAGCTCCGTTCGAGAAAACGTGGATTTGCGCATGAGGAACCTCAGCCGTTGAAGCAGTGGTATCTTCGGCTGCCAACGCAACAGCCTCTGCTGCAAGTTGCGAAGAGAGGCAGCCCGGAACCGTTGGCGGCCCCCGCGAGAATAATCCGGCTCTAGCCCACAGGCGGGCGAAGACGGGCGGCCAGTAGACTTTAGGCGTCAGAGAAGACCGCCCGGCGACTACTCCATCCGACGTGCCGGAGCGTCGTAACGGGGCTGCGGCGAAACTCCAGTAGCCCACAAATCAGAACGCCATGCTCCCCGCATTTTTGGAAGCGGTCGATTAGTTTCGTGTGCATGCCACGCCCGGCTGCGTGAGCTCAATCGCGATAGAAAATTCCGTTTGGCGGCTTGAGATTGTCTAGATCGGCCACTTTGCCCTCTGGCGGATTAAGGACGCGCTTAAGCACATTATATTCAGCGCGGGTCGGTCCACCGGTTGAAGCACGCTGGAAGACCAAGTAGAGCGTCCGCCGCGAACGATTGCTTTTATTCGGCTGCGAGTAATGCGGTGCGTAATCGTCGAAGATGAAGATGTCGCCAGCCTTCCATACTACGGGTTCCCAGGAGAATGTTTCGGCGACCTCAGGATCAATCACCCCACCGGCATCCATGGGAAATATCCCCTTCTTGTGGTTGCCGGGGCTGAAGAAAAGCCCGCCGTTACCCGGGTCGGAGTCGTCGATCCCTATGGCAACGACCGCATGGACCATCCTGTCGGGGAGTCTGTGTGGAATGTGATAAATGTCCTGATGCGGGCGATAGCCGCCGCTGTCGGGATAGTGGAAAATCAGCAACTCCTTGAGCCTGCGCGAATCTTCGCCAAGCAAGTCCTCGACTGCAGACTCTATGCGCCGATCTTCTAGGAGCAAACGACGCAATCGATCATGGAAGTCCAGAAAATTCTCGACCTTGGAGGTGATCTTGCGATTGTCCGTCGTCTTCTCGAACCACATGAGCCATTTATCATCGCTGACTTCCCAGTGTGATACGTCTTCAACAAAGCTGGAAATGCGTTCCAGAGCCGCGGGATCAAAGAATCTTTCGACTCTGACATATCCGTCTTTCTGCCACTTTTGTCTTTGTGCATCAGTCAACATGCGAAAGCCTCCTGTTGGAAAGACTGGTTGGTCGAACATTCCGGTTAGGGCAGTCGGCGCTGGTCAGATTGTGGGTCGACGGAAACAGTACTCCACGGCATACGGGACGACGCTAAGTGCGTCTCGCTCTCCAGCCTCTGCTGCAGTGAAGGCGGGATCATTCCTTGGATGCCACCGCCAATGATCAGTAGTCGGCCGGTCATATCCCGCTGCCCATTTCTTCTGCGACGGTGTCGGACCAGCTCTCAACAGAGGTAGGGCTGATGAAGCCCGGATGCTCGGGGTTCGCGCGCGGCGCGCGCCCCACAAGGCTGTCGAGGATGCGGCGCGCTCGCCAGGCCAGCAGGCTTAGATTCGGATCAGCCAGCCCACGCTGTCCTAGGCTCGCGTTCTGTACGAAGATGCGTCTGTCACGCGGTCCGTCCCAGCACACCGAAAAATCTTCGCGAATAGCCAATTCGTTGTCGATCTTTTCCAGCCGGTCCGCGATCGGTTCCAAGAAGCCTGGCACCGCGTTCTCGTAACCGGTGGCCAGGATGACGATGTCGGCCGTGACTTCTTCGACCTCCTCCATGCCGTGCTGCAGGGTGAGTCTGTGGCCCGCGCCGGCGTTGATGCAGTGCGAGACAGTGCAGCCCGGCCGCAGTGTGATTTCGCATCGGTTTGGCTCTAGAAACGCGTGGCGGTATAGCGCCTGATAGATCGCGCGCAACGTGCTTTCCGAAATGCCGTCCGAAGCAAGCACGAAGCGCCGCAAGAACAGCTTGCGCTGCGACTCGCTCATTGCCGCGAAACGATCCGAAAAGCAGGGCATGAACAACTCGTTTGTGAACGGGCTGTTGTCGATGGGCAGGAAGTTTTCGCGTTGCGAGGCCCAAGTGATCGAGGCAGGCCGCCGTTCTTCCGGCTGGCCGACAAGATGCAACAGCACCTCGGCTCCGGACTGTCCTCCGCCGACCACGCAGACATGCTTTTTGTGCACCTCAGGGTGGATGTGCAGTAATTCAGATGAGTGGAACAGGTTGCGTCCAGTCCAGCCCTGAAACTGAGGCGGAATATGCGCCTGCTTGCCGATGCCGAGCACGACGTTTCTGGCGCCGAGAACCGCGTTATCGGTGTGCACCCGAAACTCGCCGTCAAAGCGGATTTGGCGCACCGTTTCGCCGCCGCGGACAAGCGGGTTCCTGTGGAACGCCCAGTTCAGGTATTGCTCGAACTCAGCTCTGAGCACGGCCTCAAACTGTGCATTGAGGAAGTGGTACAGACGCCCGTTCTCGTGCAGGTAGCTTACGAAAGTGTAGGCTGATCGCGGATTCACCAGCGTGACCAGATCCTTGAAGTGGCTGACCTGGAGCTCCGAGGAATTGAATGCGATGCCTGGGTGCCAGCGGAAGTCGACTTGCCGATCCAGGAACAGTGCCCCTTGCCCAATTTGCTCGTGTATCTGACACGCAAGGCTCAAATTAGAAGGCCCAGCACCCACTCCAATGCAAGAGAGCTCCACTTGTCTTGCTCCCACAGGTGCTTCCCAATCAGGCGACGTTCGCGGCGAATATCGGCCACAGCGGTTACGGGCATTCGCGACCTCGGCGCCGCTGGATTTGCCAGGGTTTGTCCCCACTCTCGTGTGGTCGGCTGTGAAACCCATGTATCCCAGCATGGTGATGAGATCGACACTCATACCGGCGACTTGTGGCGCGTGGGCGGGATCGACGTATCTCCGCCCGCTTCGATGGTCGCGTCTCGGTGAGCGAGATGCTTTCCAACCTTGTTCCGTGTTTTAATCGAGCGCGGTCGCCCGCCTCCAACACGATGCGCCGACCTTTGACCGGCTTGGGATTCAGCGAGGGCGCGGTCTCGAAGCCGGCGACAGCATTTTTCGGTGAGCCTGACCATTGGAGTACACCCGTTTGGAGGATCCCCTGCATCCAACGTGCCAGAAGGAAACTATAATCAAAACAACTAGGAGCAGGTTTGTGATCCTGTCGGGTATCCGACGTTGAGGGGGGAACCTTGCACGGGCGACCGATTTGCACGCCGCCCTCCTCTTGCCGGTAGGCTAATAGGGTAGCTCCGCACCCGGAAAATACCTTAGGTAGGGCAAGGCTTGTTCGCTGAGCCTGATCATGGAGACATCCGCCGATGTCTTCGGAAGGTCCTCTCCATCGAACGTGGCCAGAAGGAACTATGATCAACACAAGGCGGCAGGCCTATGATCCTGTCGGGTGTCCGACATGGGAGGAAAACCCTGCAGCGGCCGCGGATTTGCAATTCACCGTCCTTCGGCACAGCACGAGTTCTACCAGGTCGGGCGCTTTTCAGGCGGGCGTCGCCCGGAAATGATAGTTGCCCGTCGGTCATGCGATCGCGGACCTCTCCCTATCGTCTGATTTGCACAGCATTCCTTACAGCGCATTACGCTCGCATTAGTCGCCGCTAACGGCGCGCGAGCTTCGTAACCGCCGAGCTACACCACATAATGGAAATGACTTTGTCGCCGCTTCTCGCTGTCCGCCAGAGTGTATCTCTCGCAAACCAGGCCCCTTCCCCACACGCTGGCACTCCTGCGCGCACCGCAGCGCAGCTGCTTGATCGTTCTTCGGTCACAAGAACGGTCATCGGCAACATCCTCGTCCAGCGGTTTTGCGTGTCTAATGTTCAGGTGATTTCGCTATCAGTGGGGGGCCGCCGTAGTCCCGCCCGCCACTGCTAGGCAGAAGGGCGAAGTGCACGTGAAAACATCCATCCTGTAAATACCTGCATAACGGCAATCGATTACCGCAATGACTCGACGAGCGATATAGGAGGCGCTTCGTCGCGGGGTGGGATGGGGAGAGATTGCGATGAAAAAGCTCATCCTGCTGCTAAAACAGTTTCTTAGGGGTCAAGCAGATATCCAAATCCTTGACAACGGGCGCCACGACGTGAGCTTGGGTCCTAATGGCATCGACCGGATGGCCACTTACCCAGGCGAACAACCAATCTTTGGCCCGTGAGGGCGATCACCGATCCAGCGGCGAGACAGGGGACGAGCTCTCCGGTGACAATGGCCGCGACATACCGGGCATTTTTCGGGAGGACAATAACAAGCTCAGCGGATCCGGCGAAGATGCCCTCTACGCTGGGCACAGCAAGGATTATCTGACCGCGGGCGTTGACTCACGATTAGCCGATCCGATGTGCGGCTTCGACCCAAGGTTGGGGTGGAAGCCTCACATCATCACTCTGGTCGATATTGAACGCGATACCTTCATCTTTCATACGGTCGGGTACTATAAGGACGGTTTTGGCGCGAACTCGGTTGACTACGTCAGCGTATTGTCCGGCTGCCCGGCGAGCTGGTTTTACAACGGTAAGGCTTCTTTGAACTAGTTAGCAGATCGCAAGATGGCAGGAATGAATGTTCAGATGTGCGTCAGCGCATTCAAGTGGGGCGGTACATCGCTGCTCCGTTGATGCGCGGTGACAGGAGCAGAACTCAGATTCATCAGAACTCGCAGCCGCGCCACTGTGACCAAGCAGGGACCTCGAGCTGACCGTTCAAGATGCGCTTCAAGTGAGCCCAGGCGATCGCTGGACGGTCCAATGGCGGGGCGGTGGAACCGAGGGCAGGTACATAGGAACCGTCGCAGAGGGCCGGCACGCCGGTTGCGTGTCGATTGAATGAGACTCTGGCAACGACGATGAAGCTCTTCTGCGACGTCGTCGAACGCAGCTTGGATTGAAAGACGCCGGCGACCGAGGCCGGAGCTGGTTCAGGCTGAATCACCTTTTCCCGGAGAAAGCATGCTGAAAAAGTTTGAACGCTATCCGCTCACCTTTGGTCCAACGCCCATTGAGAAGCTTGACCGCCTGGGCAAGCATCTCGGCGGCAAGGTGGAGATCTTCGCCAAACGCGAAGACTGCAACTCCGGTCTCGCGTTCGGCGGCAACAAGCTGCGCAAGCTCGAATACATCGTTCCCGACGCGATCGCGTCGGATGCCGATACGCTCGTCACCGTCGGCGGGGTACAGTCCAACCATACGCGGATGGTCGCCGCCGTTGCCGCCAAGATCGGCATGAAATGTCTCCTGGTTCAGGAGAGCTGGGTGCCACATGAGGATGCCGTCTACGACCGGGTCGGCAACATTCTCTTGAGCCGCATCTTGGGCGCGGAGGTGCATCTGGTCGACGATGGCTTTGACATCGGTATCCGCCACAGTTGGGAAAAAGCACTCTATGATGTCAAGGCAAGGGGCGGCAGACCCTATGCGATACCTGCCGGGGCCTCTGTCCACAAATACGGTGGCCTTGGCTATGTGGGGTTCGCCGAGGAGGTGCGCGCCCAGGAGAAACAGCTTGGGTTTGCCTTCGACTACATTGTCGTTTGCACTGTGACCGGTTCAACGCATGCCGGCATGCTCGTCGGATTCGCCGAGGACGGTCGACAGCGCAACGTGATCGGTATCGATGCCTCTGCTACCCCGGCCAAGACCAAGGCGCAGGTGCTAAGCATTGCCCAACATACAGCGATGCTCGTCGAGCTCGGAACGGAACCTGTCGAGGATGACGTGGTGCTGCTCGAGGACTATGCGTACCCGCGTTATGGCATTCCATCCGAGGAAACCAAGGAGGCGATCCGCTTGTGCGCGCGGCTCGAGGGCATGATTACGGATCCCGTCTACGAGGGCAAATCAATGCAAGGGATGATAGACCTCGTCCAGCGAGGCTTCTTTCCGGAGGGGTCGAGGGTCCTCTACGCGCATCTCGGTGGCGCTCCGGCGATCAACGGTTACGGCTACACTTTTCGCAATGGCTGAAACTCGACAGATTGGTTTCGCCACCTGCGGTGCCGGCGATGCTCAAGTTCGTTCGAGTCATTTAGCCAGCTCTCTGGCTCAGAGGGTGCCAGGATTCTGAGGCGGCCGCGTGGCCGTCTCGCGTATGCGGAGGCAGCTCGCCGCTCCGGCTGGGCTCATTGCGGAGAATCTGTCAGCTATGATCCCTCAAGTTATGGCGCACTCTTGGGTCGGTCGGAACTGAGCGCCCACGGGCTTCCGACCCAAAGCCTGGAAGATGCGTGCGTAAGAGATTGTAGTATCAGCCCGCGCAGCAAAGGCGTCGAGCTCGGATGTGACGCGATCGACCTCGTCGCCGGTGGCAATACCCGATGACGTCAGTGCCTCGGCAATTGCCGAGAACGTAAGCGTCGGAACCTGCTTGACGTCCCCTTGTCTGCCGTATGGCTCCGTCAGTGCTGAGTCGACATCTACGTACCGACGCTTTCAAGCAGGCGCACAAGCCTGCGCCCAAAACCGCTGCACACCCTCGGTCAAGCCCAAGGCCGGGCTTTTGGGCGACATGCATTGACCCGGTCAAGTCCCGGAGCGACGCAGGCGGTACGCCATCTGCGACAACTCACCTTCGCCGAAAATCCCGTCCAGCGTGTTGAGAAGTTCGCGCACGGCATCGGATTTGCAGGAATAGTAGATCATCTGCCGGTCGCGCCGGGTCTCGACGAGATCGAGCGCCCGCAGTTTGGCCAGATGCTGTGACAGGGCGGATTGGCTGAGCAGAACCTTCTCGGCGATAGCACCGACCGACATTTCACCGTCGGCCAGATAGATCATGATCAACAGTCGTTTCTCGTTGCCCATCAGTGTCAGAAACGCAGCCGCTGATTCGGCATTGGCGATTAGCTTTTTCGAGACCATTGATCCCTACCTTCTTGGTCATCCGGCGCTATTGAGCAATCGTGTCTAATCCCATAGGCACTCGCGAAGTGCGCCGGGTGATTCAACGCTGCCGGGAATGTTTTCGACCACGAATGTCCGCCGTTAAGGCTGTCGCCTCTGGCCCCGACGGCCGACGCACCACTGCGCGCGCCAATCAAGCCGGCGTGGCTGAAGACCGCATGTTTGCCCTACAGCGAAATTGTTGTATTTCAACGTTAATCGAGCGGGATTCCGTAAGCGCAATCGGCCTCGACATTACACGAGCTCATCCAAGTGGTGTTTGGCTTCACCCGTGCTCGATGGCCGCCTGAGACGGCGTCGCCAATCGGCAATCCACCTCGGACGGACGGCAATAGCGCTTGTCTATCCGGATCAGCGCCTGGTTACTCCTGCGTTCGCGGCTACCTCGTCAATGCCTCCCCCTTTCCAGACGATCTCCTTCCCGACACGCCTGAAGGCAGCCTCGACAAAGCTGCCGACCGAATGCGTCTTGCCGGTCGCGAGCACAAAGTCGTGAGGTCTCGTCATGGTGCAGCATGGGCCAGGAAGCGAGCGATTAAACCGGTGTACCGGAGGCATCAGAACTGGGAGGACTCCGCTCCGCCCTTCCGCCTTACGCATGACTATTTCCGGTGGGTGTGGCCTCCCGAGCAACGCTTTTTCATGTTCGTTATTCTCCGTAAAATCGATTGTTTCGATGAGCGCATCTACGGTATGAATGCGGGCCGTCGAAGCCGATTTAAGAACCGAACCCAGACCCCATACAAATCGCGCAACGCGCCTGCACCCGACGCTCAACCTGCTTAACGGTAACTGCACGGCCGGCGATGCGATCGCCCCATCGGAATCGCCCGACGAGGCAGGGGCGAGATGAGCCGATTGTCCGGAAGAGATCAGGCCGGGCTTGAGATGTTTCTGGCCTGGTTGGCTGCTGCTCCAAGTGGTCTATTCGGCAGCAATTGCTCGTTCTGATCTGGCGGTCCAACTGCGCTTGTAGAGTTCGTCTGCTCGACGGGCGCAGCAATACCGATTAATATCAAGGGCGCGGTCAAAGCGGATATTTACATTGCCATAGGTTGGCACAAGGCCGGCGGCAGGATGGTGAACAACGGCCACACCATCCAAGTCAACCTGCCGCAAGGCAGCACCCTCACCCGCGGGGATCGTGTCTACGAACTGGTACAGTTCCATTTCCATGCGCCGAGCGAACACTACGTGGCAGGCAAGAATTTTCCGATGGAAGCGCATTATGTCCATAAGAACAGCGATGGAAGCGCATTTTGTCCATAAGGACAGCGACAGCGATACTCTGGGTGTGCTGGGCGTGTTTCTGGCGCCAAGCGCGACAAATGCCAGCTTCGCCAGCCTTGCCGCAGCATTTCCCGCAATCTCAGGCGAGGGAACAGCGGTCGCGATCTTTCTCCCGATGGCACAGAATAGGCCACCGAGGGAAGTAGAGCTTCGAACAGCATGAGTGCAACTCCGGAACGAGTCAGCGCGCCAAAAACAGCGGCAATGTCGGCTTTTCAAAAATCCATCTGGTCACACCGCCAAAGAGCCGCTCACGCAGCCGACGGCTGCCATAGGCGCCCATGACTATCATGTCGGCAGAAATGTCGACTGCGTGCTGCGCAAGCACAGTGGCCGCCGGTTTGCCGGCACTTGACAGTAGGTCAACCGACACCCAAGCACCGTGCCGAGTGAGATAGGCAGCGATGTCGGCTCCAGGCTCCGCGCCGTTCCCGTTGTAGTTCGTCTTCGGATCGACCAGGGCGACACGAACCTCCTCAGCAACGCATAGGAGACCCAGCGCTTCACGAACCGCACGGGACGCTTCGACTCGCGAATCCCAACCGACCAGGACGCGCTTTGGCCATAGGGTCGCCTCAGCGCCCTTCGGCACAACGAGCACCGGCCTTCCCGTATCGAACAAGCAGCCGTTGACAACAGGAGGTCCCAGATTCTCCTCGTTGAGGAGCCCCGGTCCGATGATCGTGAGGTCGGCGCAGAGCGCCCGCTGTCGTGCCACTTCCCCGAGGCTGGCCGGATCGCAATAGCCGGTGTCAACGTCATAGGCGAGCGACAGAGATTCCAGCAGTTTCTGGATATCTTTGGAGCGTTTTTCCAGTCTGACCACGTCGTGTGTAAATCGATCGATTTGCCGAAACCGATCGTTCAATCTGGCAATTGCCTGTCCACGTCCTCCAGGCCACTTGGGGGCACCATCTCCGATCGACGGATACGACATAAGGAGCGTTGGAGGCGGTATAATCAGTACGGAAAGGTGCGCGCCGACTTCGGCACACAAGCCGGCAGCCGTTCTGACGTCCTGATCGGAATGGTCAGCGCCGGTCAAACAGAGTACGCTTCTAAAACCCATTTGCCTGCTTCTTCCTGAGTATTCATTGAGGGCGTTTAGGCCGCAAGACCGGCTCACAGCGCAAGGACAAGGGAGTGGCACCACACCCGGAACTTGATTCAGCCGTCCGGCTTCTCGAGCGAGTAGCCGGCCGACCTGACAGTACGGATGACGATACCGGTCGCGGCCGGCTCCAGCGCCCTTCTGATCCGACTGATATGGACATCGACTGTGCGTACGCCGACATGGATATTGGCCGGCCAGGCCGCGCCAATCAGCTCGTCCCGGCTGAACACCTTGCCGGGAGCCTCGAGCAAATGCCGCAGCACGTTGAACTCGATCGGTCCGAGGGGGATGTCATGGCCATTGCCGCAAACCCGGTGGGCATCGAGCTTCATCTCAAGGCTGCCACACGAAAGCCAGCTGCCGTTTTCAACACCATTTGCGCCCCGCTTCGTCAGCGCCAGCCTCTCCCGTAGACAGTCGAGCAGCTTGGCCGGGGCGATCGGCCGCACAAAGCTCTCGTCAATGCCAGCCTTCAGGAGATCGAGGTGCTGGTTCTCGGCGCCGGGCGCGATCAGGGCAATAATGGGCAGCCCGCCGGTCCGGGGCTCCCGCTTGAGCCGGGCGCAGATTGCGGACCCTGTTATGCTTAGTGGCCCGCAGTCCAGCACCACGGCCTGGAATTCCCGTTCCTCGGCCATTGCAAGTGCTTCCTTCGCGCCGCCTGCCGGCTCACTGGCGAAGCCATCCACCTCCAGTATGTGGCTGAGAAACAGATAGAACTCCGCATCTTGCGAACAGATCAGGACGAGTGGCTTCATCAGCGCTACCCCGGGAACCAGATCGGCCTCGACCGCATCGGACGCGTGGGCTGGCCATCGCGGCTCCTCAAGGCCGGACATGATCCTCTTGCTCGAAAATCGGTTTCATGCCCGTGCCACCTCGGGATAGGCCTCGATGGCTGCAATGGCATCGTCGACAAGTTTCGTACCGGCCGCGGCGAGTTTACAGAACGTCTCGAAGCCGAACCGATGGACGTCGCGCAGGGTCTTGGACAGCACGACCAGCCGCCCGGCGGTGAAAAGCACGCGCCCGAAGCCCTCATGGCTCATTTCGATCATCGGCGATGCCATCAGACCGGAGCGCTCCTCGATTGCAAGGGCGACGGCAGTGTAGAACTTGTCGAGCCTCCACAGCACGTCCGGATCGGGATCGCCGATGATTGGAATCGTACGGCGCTGTTCCTTGCTGACGATAAAGTCGGCCAGCAACTCAGCGTCCGCTTTGCCGTCCCATGACCCGTGGGAATCCTGAGCACGGATCAGCCGCACGAGGCATTTGACGAACGGGCTGGCAAGGGCCGCCTCGTCCTCGTTCACAGCAGGGCTAACCGCGACTTCAAACATTTCGCTCTTTCCTCGTTTCAATCCTCGTCTTCGAAGGACCGTTTCTTTTCGGCGACACCAGCTTCGGCCAGCACCTTGCGTAGCCAGGGCGGAGGACATGTCCTCAGCATCGTCTGCGTGCGCAACAGCACCTCCTGGATGGTTTGTGGCTGCGGCACCTTGATTGGATGGATTTTTGACGCAACAATCTTGGCTGCCGAAGGCCCGCCGATGGCCAGACAAAACAGCAGATGACAGCCCTTCAGCGCCTCCACCTTCGGCGTGATGCGGTCATCGCCCTCCGTCCGATGCGTCCCGCTCTCATCGGAAACCTCATCGAAGGCCACGGCTTCCACGAGATGCCACTCCTCGCGCGTCACATCGTACACAGCAAAGCGCTTGGCCGACCCGAAATGGGCATTGAGATGCTTCATGTCTTGCGTGGCGATGGCCACGCGCAATGCCCCTGCTCGTCGTTCAGGCATCGGTGCGTGAACCTCGTCAGTGACGAGTGAGAGGCGACGAACGGAGCTCATCTGGCATTTCTCGATTGCGAAATGGATCAAGCGCCTCAGGCGTCGGCGCGTGCTGATTGGCCTGGAAGATGTTGGCAACCTCGAAGATCAGGTCGCGGGTCCCCTGATAGAGGATTGTGAGGTTGTGCTGGCTGCCCAGGCGGTCGAAGATCGGGAAGCCGACGCGCATGAGCGGGATGCCAAGGCGTTGCGAAGCCTGGCGACCGTGGGAATGAGTAACGAGGAGATCCGCGCCCGCTGCAAGAGCTTCCAAATCGCCGAGATCGCCGATCTGAACCCACTCCGCCGGTATTTTTTCCAGAATCTTCGACATATCGGTCGTGGTGACCGCCGCCGCGATTTCGGAGCCCATGCCGGCGAAGAAGGTTGCGAGTTGATAGAGTTGGTCTGGTTCAGCAGCGATCGCAATTTTCTTGCCTCCGAAATGAAAATGTCCGTCGAGCAACGCATCCTGCAATTGCGCCCGGCGACGGCGCACCCGGGCCGGCACCGCCGCGCCCGAAACCGCCGACAGCAGCGAGACGAACCGGTCGACAGCCTGCAATCCAGTCAGCGTCTGGAACACCACGAACGGCACGCCGGTCAACCCGTGCAGCACTTTCGCCGGGTGGCGCATGTGCTCGCCGATGACGATGCATTGCGCGGCCGTGCCAAGCTCGCGGATTTCCTCGACGCTGGTGCCGCCATAGGTAGTCGTTACCCAGCGGTCAGGAACGGTACCGTCGAGCGAGCCGGAGACGTCCGGCAGAATAACCGGCTTGAGCCCAAAACTTTCAACCATGTCACGCAAATGCTCGACGTCAGCGACAGTGAGGTTGCATCCGGGGAGGATCGCGATCTTCTTCGGCTGCCGCGTCCGTGCGCCCGACCGTGCAATCCCTTCGATCATCGCCGCGACAGCCTTGGCCCAGCCTTCTTCGATCGCGCCGTCAAAATCAGGCGTGTTGGCCAGCACGACCTCTGTACCCGCGAGCTCTTCCACGTGCTTCAGCTTCACGTTGGCGATATCGCTCGCGCAATCTTCGCCACGGGTCTCGACCAGCGCGGTCGTGCACACCCCTATCAGCTTTAGCTTTGTGCGGGTTTTGAGGTTGAGGATCGCCTCTTCCAGATGGTCCGCTCCGCCGAGTATGGTTGCCACCTCGTCCATCGCCGTTGTCTGCAAGGGGATCGCTTCCTTGAAATGGCGCACAAAGAGCACGAGCGCGAAGCTGGTGCAGCCTTGGCTGCCGTGGAACAGGGGCATCGCACCGTCGACTCCAAGAAAAGCGAAGGCGGCACCCAGCGGCTGCGACGACTTCAGCGGGTTGACCGCCGCTGATTTGGTATTGCGAAGGATGCGGACCATCGGATTTCCTCAACGGTCGCCGAAGCGGTGAGCCGTAGCGTCAGCGAATTCATTGAACGCGTTAACACTCGCGATCCCGTTCTTCGTGCTCGCCAGATCGTCCTCCACGGCAGGCTGGCAATCCCACGGCGCCGGCTCCCGCACCTGGCCCCAGATCGGGTTATGAATGGCGAGGTCGATCTGGCGTACGAGTTCCACCATGCCGTCATAACCGGCGTAAGGGTGTTGGCGCTCCTGGTTGATGTCGAGCCAGGGCGTCTTGGCCTTGAGCGCGATGAATTGCGTGCGCCCGCCTGACAGCATGATATCGGCCTTGCCTTCTGAGAGCATGGCGTAAAGGTCGCGCGCTGCCATCTGCTCGAACATGTGGTTTTCGTCCTTGAGGATCCGTTTGATCCGTTCCTTGTCTTCGACTGTGGATTTTTTGACCGAGGTGCCGACGATCTCCATTCCGATCTCCATCAGCGCGTGGACCACTGACCAGGACTTCACACCGCCTGTATTGAGCAGCACGCGCTTGCCTTGAAGCCGCGGGCGGTAGACCTCGAGCTTCTTCCACGCAATCGCCTCCTGCTCAGCAATCAGCGTCTCTGTGCGATCGAGGATCTCTGCATCGGCGCCCTTCCTCACCAGCAGCTCAGCAATGTTGCGAAGCGCTTCCGAGGTATCGGTTATGCCGTAGAAGGAGCCCTCGAAGAACGGGACGTCCCAGCGCTCCTCCATCTTGCGGGCCAGATTGATGAGTGCGCTCGAGCACACCATCATAGCCGCCCGGGCGCGGTGCGCGGATGCAACGTCGATATAACGCGCATCGCCCGGAATGCAGGCGCGCACCCGGATACCGAGCCGATCAAGCAGCGGCTTCACCAGCCAGAATTCGCCGGAGAGGTTGAATTCGCCAAGGATGTTGATGTCGCATGGCCCGGCGTCGTCGGGTTCCACCGTGCCGATGACATGATCGAGCAACGCTTCGGCGGCGAGTTTGTTGCCGAGGTTTTTGGAGCCGGCCAAGCCCGGCGCATTGATCGGCACCACGGCCAAGCCGAATTTTTCGGCCGCGCGTTTGCACACGGCCTCGATGTCGTCGCCGATCAGCGCCGTCACGCAGGTCGAATAGACGAAGACTGCCGGCGGCGCATATGTTTCCTTGATTTCGCGGATCGCCTTGAAGAGCTTCCGCTCGCCCTGCCCCATCACGACGTCGAGTTCGGTGAGGTCGGTTGTGAAGCTTGTTCGCCACAGGGTTGGCCCGGACGAAGCTGCGCCTCTGTTGTCCCAGGAATTGCCCTCGCAGGCGAGCGGCGCATGGACCAGGTGAGCAACGTCGGTGATCGGCTGCAGGACGATCTTGGCGCCGTCAAAGGCGCAGCCGCCGGCTGCCGCCCCGGGAGTCAGCGGCTTCGAGCAGCCCTCCCTGCGCGCCTTGGCATCCTTGCCGCGGTTTTTATCGCAGGCGGGCTCGTCGAAAACGTCAAGGATCTTCGCACTGAGCGAGGTCATTGCGTCAGTCTCCGAAGTCGATTGGGCGATGGGCGGCCTCGGCGAAAAGCCGGCACCGGCTCTTAGCGGGTGAGGTCATAGGAATAGTCCGTCACGCCCGTCTCGCTCGTCTCGCGATCGAGCTTGTCGAATATCTTGTCGAGGATCGTCGTCAGCACCCGTAAACCGCCCTGGTAGCCCATGAGCGCAAAGCGATGGTGATGGTGCCGGTCGAAGATTGGAAACATCAGCCGGATCAGCGGCGTGCCGGTGTCGCGCTCCAGATACTTGCCATAGGAATTGCCGATCAGCAGGTCCACCGGCTCTGTAAAGAGCAGCGAGCGCATCGCCCAGAGATCCTTGCCCGCCCAGACCTGGGCATCCTGGCCGAAGGGCGAGGAGGCGAGCAGTTCCTTGATCTCGGCTTGCCAGGCACTGGTGCCGTTGGTGGCTAGACAGTGGGTCGGCTCGCCACCAGTTTCCATGACAAAGCGGGCCATGGCGTAGACGAAGTCCGGATCGCCGTAGATCGCGTATTTCTTGCCGTGCAGCCATGACTGGCTGTCCGCCATGGCGTCAACCAGTCGGCCGCGCTCCATCCGGATTGTCTCGGGGATCTCCTTGCCGGAAACCGCCGAGACCTTCATCAGGAATTCGTCGGTCGCCTGGACACCTAGCGGATAGTGGAAGGATGCCGTCGCCTGCCCGACCTGATCGCAATATTCCAGCGTCTTGCGGGTGTTGTAATGCTGCAGCGACAGTGTCGCCTCCGCGTTGAGTGCCCCTTTTACGTCTTCGATCTTTGTGCCTCCGTCATACATGCGGTATTCGCCGTCCGACGGCGTGTCGAACTGGTCTGCGGCGTCCTGAATGAAGGTGTAGGTGACACCCATCAGGTCGAGGAGGCGCTTCAGTTCCCGGTTGTTTCCGACGCAGAATCCGTCGAAGCCTGGAATGATGTTGATGGTCCCAGCGGCTTGCGAGCGCTCGCTGCCCTTCCAGAAATGCTCCAGCACGCCCTTCACCATGCCGTCATAGCCATCGACATGGCTGCCGACGAAGGCAGGCGTATGAGCGAAAGGCACGGCGAAGTCGCTCGGGACCGAGCCTTCGTTCTTGGCGTTCTCTATGAAGCTGCGCAGGTCGTCGCCAATGACTTCAGCCATGCAGGTGGTCGAGACGGCGATCATCTTGGGGTCGTAAAGCTTGTAGGTATTGGCGAGGCCGTCGACCATGTTCTTCAGGCCGCCAAACACTGCCGCGTCCTCGGTCATCGAGGAGGAGACCGCTGACGAAGGCTCCTTGAAATGTCGCGACAGATGCGAGCGGTAGTAGGCAACGCAGCCCTGGCTACCGTGGACGAAAGACATGGTTCGCTCGAAGCCCGCGGCCGCGAACACCGCGCCAAGCGGCTGGCAGGCCTTGGCGGGGTTTATGACAAGCGCCTCGCGAGCGAGGTTCTTTTCGCGGTATTCCCAAGTCTTGGTCAATTCGCGTTGGTCGGTAACGATCTGATCAGGGTGCGGACATTCGAAATTCAGTTTCTTCTCGGCAAGCATTTGTCTGTATTCCGGCTCGCGGAACAGGGGAGCATGGTCGAGAACTTTTTCGGCCGATTGCGGCATGGTGGTCACCTTTTCCATCTGGCCGCGCCAAGCGGCAGCACAGGGACATCGAGACGTTGAAGGGCCTCCCGCGGATCGAGTGCGCCCCAAGCATTCATCGGCCTCCCTGCCTGGCAGGGAGGCCAGTCCTCATTCGGCGGCGACTGCCCTCAGCGGCTCGTCCTTCATCTTCTTCCACGGCGCGCGGTAGAGACCCCAGACAGGGTTGTTGATGGCCAGATCCATGTCGCGGGCGAAAATGGCGAATCCGTCATAGCCGTGATACGGGCCGGAATAGTCCCAGGAGTGCATCTGGCGGAACGGGATGCCCATCTTCTGCACCGGGTACTTCTCCTTGATACCGGAGCCAACGAGGTCAGGGCGGATCCCTTCGATGAACTTCTCCAGTTCAAAACTGGTGACGTCGTCATAGACGAGCGTGCCATTCTTCACGTAATGGCCGGTGCGCTGATAGTCGTCATTGTGGGCGAACTCGTAGCCGGTGCCAACGATCACCATACCGAGGTCCTCGTAGGCAGTGATGACGTGACGGGGGCGCAGGCCGCCGACATAGAGCATCACCGTGCAGCCTTCGAGGCGCGGTCGGTACTTGGCGATGACGGCATCGACCAAGGGCCGGTACTTGGCGATGACCTTTTCGGTCTTCTCCTCGATTTCCGGGCCGAAATGCTTGGCAATGTTGCGTAGGGAGGCCTCGATCTGGGAGGGGCCGAAGAAATTGTATTCCATCCAGGCGATGCCGTACTTTTCCTCCATGTGCCGGCAGATGTAGTTCATCGACCGGTAGCAGTGGATCAGGTTGAGCTTGGCCTTGGGCGCGCGCTCTATCTCGGCGAGCGTGGCGTCGCCCGACCAGTTGCCGACCACCCGAAGTCCAATCTCCTCAAGCAGGATTCGCGAAGCCCAGGCATCGCCGCCAATGTTGTAGTCGCCGACGACGTTGACGTCGTATGGGCCGGACTCGAAGTTGACATCCTCCTTGTCGAAGACCCAATCGCGGATCGCATCATTTGCAATGTGGTGGCCGAGCGATTGCGAAACGCCGCGGAAACCTTCGCAGCGCACCGGTACAATCGTCTTTTCGTGCTCCTTGGCCTTCTTGCGCGACACTGCCTCGATATCGTCCCCGATCAGGCCGATCGGGCATTCGGATTGCACCGAGATGCCCCCACTGAGCGGAAACAGATCCTCGATCTCGTCGATGATCTTTTCCAACTTCTTGTCGCCGCCGAAAACGATGTCCTTCTCCTGGAAGTCGGAGGTGAACTGCATTGTCACGAACGTGTCGATGCCCGTCGTGCCGACGTAATAGTTGCGGCGTTGCGACCAGGAATATTGCCCACAGCCGACCGGCCCGTGCGAGATGTGGACCATATCCTTGACCGGGCCCCACACCACGCCCTTGGAGCCGGCATAGGCGCAGCCGCGGATCGTCATCACGCCCGGAATGGATTTGATGTTCGATTTGACGTCGCATTCGGAAAGGCCCTTTTCCTCCCCTGCGGCCTCCTCCTTGCTCGTTGCGACACTGAGGTGCTTCTTGCGACGCTTCGCCGCCTTGTCTGGATATTGGGACAGCACGTCTTCGATAAGCTTCGCATGCAAAGCGCCGTCATTCTCATAGTCGAGGCCCATGGGACCTGCCCCTTTCAAGGTTCGGGTAACGCCTCGCCAACGAGGCCTTGTTTCGTAGAAAAGGGCGCCAGATCACGGTCGGCGCCCCCTGTCGGTAGCGGCGGTTACTGAGCGAGGGCCAATTTCGCTTCCTTGGCCTGAAGCTCAGCAAGCATTTGCTCGTCCGTCTTCATGATGCCGAAGTCGAGCAGCATGTCCTCGAGCTCCTCCATGGTGATTGGGGTCGGGATGGTGCCCTGGCCCGAATTGACATGGATCTTCTCGGCCAACGCGCGGTACTCCCCTGCCTGTTTGGAGTCCGGGGCATACTGGATTACCGTCATCTTCCTCAGTTCGGCGTGCTGGACGATGTTGTCGCGCGGCACGAAGTGGATGAGCTTGGAATTGAGCCTGGCGGCCAGCGCCTCGGAGAGGTCGAGCTCGCGGTCGGTCTGGCGCTCGTTGCAGATCAGCCCACCGAGCCGCACGCCGCCCGAATGGGCGTATTTCAGGATACCCTTGGCGATGTTGTTGGCGGCATAGAGCGCCATCATCTCGCCGGACATGACGATGTAGATTTCCTGGGCCTTGTTTTCGCGGATCGGCATCGCGAAGCCGCCGCACACCACGTCGCCCAGCACGTCGTAGGAGACATAGTCGACATTGTCATAGGCGCCGTTCTCCTCGAGGAAGTTGATCGAGGTGATGACGCCGCGGCCGGCGCAGCCGACACCCGGCTCGGGGCCGCCGGACTCCACGCATTTGATGTCTTTGTAGCCGATCTTGAGCACGTCCGCGAGCTCGAGGTCTTCCACAGAACCTTCCTGGGCGGCGAGATGCAGAACCGTATCCTGTGCCTTTGCGTTCAGGATCAGGCGGGTGGAGTCCGCTTTGGGGTCGCAGCCGACGATGAGGATCTTCTGTCCGAGGTCGACCAGGGCGGCGAGCGTATTTTGAGAGGTGGTGGACTTGCCGATGCCTCCCTTTCCGTAGAATGCGATCTGACGCAGACCTGACATGTTGCTTTCCTTCCTTCTTTCGATCCATAGCGGTTTGCCGCGACCTTGAAGTGCGGTCGGCAGATCCCGGCGCCTCGCACCCATCGTTTCAAAACTCGTGCCAATTTGGCCCGGTTGGATCGAAAAGGAAATTTTATGATTGCTTTTCAGCCATTTAATCTTTTGCAAAAAAATGAAATGGCTAAAGAAACTTGTGTCGCGGACCCGACAAAGGCGACAGGAGATGTCGGATGGCGTTACTTGCGACCGCTATTGACCGTTAGGGGAGGACGGCAACCACCTCATCTGCCAAGCGACAGGCGGGCGTTTTCTTAGGCGACGCGCCAGTTGTAAAGTCCAGCGCTGTTGCGTCGGCCAGGCCCACTTTTGGTGGGATTTTTGTCTAATAGGCCGGCATGTGTTCATCTGTCATACCGGCTGACGGCGTGAAATACCTCTCCTGCAGACAATTCGCCGTTCGACCCGACGTCAAAGACACAAAGAATGTTGCGGGTCGGATCCACGCATTCGCCGGTATCCCCCACATAAAATCGGGTCTCATCGGGGCTAAAGAGGGTACCTTTTGGATCCTAGGTTTGCAGCAGCGGACGGCCCATCGCCCCCAGTTTCCCCACGATCATGATCGGTATTGATCCAGATCGAGATCGCCTTCTGGTCGACGCAGATGCGCATCCTGATTTGATGAAGGATCCCGCATCCGCATCCATGGAAAGCTGAACGAATCGTGGGCGACGATGCCGGGCATCAGCGCCTCTGTCGTCGAAAGAGCTGTTCTGCTTGGCCCCAGCCATGGAGCTCAACGTCCGGCGTCGGAGCGCTCTCTGCTTCTGAAGGAAGCCATCAGGTCCGCTCGGGCTTGATCTGAGGCTTGGCTGATGGACGTCGTGGTTGCTTCGCTCGGCTGCCGGCCGATGGCGAGGCTTTGCGGATTATCAGTCCTCTGCCTCTTCGCCGGTCTCAACAGCGCTGTATAACGCTCATTGTTGATGATGACGCCCCCGCTGTTCACGAGGTTGCTCCTGTCAAATGTACTCGTCAGCTCGTCCTGCGCCTCGCGCGTCTTGCCCAAGTGCCGTGCAAGCGGCGCTGGCGCGACTTGTCGGGCTTGCTGCTCTTGCAAGACGGCGCGTTGCACCTGCGACCCGGCTGCTGCAAAAGCGTCCGCGGGGATTGCGGCAAGCTCGTGCGGCAAGCGGCCCTGCCTCAGTCGGTTTTGCAGCGCCTGCCGATCGGCGACGAGGTAGTTGAGGTCCAGCGGCAGCTGCGGGTCTGGCCGCTCTTGGTTCGCCAATCGAAGAACCAGCTCGCGCGTGCCGTCCACCACGAAGACGCCGCAATCAACACCGTTGTTCTGCTGCGCCATGGCGGGTGTCACCAGGGTGGTCGCGTCCAGTCTTGTTGCGAGCTCTAGTGCAGGCGCGTTGTTGTATCCCCGTCCATAGCTCTGATGGATGGAGTCGTAGTGATAGGCGACCGTTCTTTCCGGATCGCGGCGATCTACGAGCAGCAGCGACCAATGGGTGCCGCGGTTGCCAGGAGTGCCATCGTTCACTGGCACGAACAGGAAGTCGGGTGGGCCGTTTCGATTATAAATCGACTGCAACGTGCCTCGCGCGTCTTGCTGCTCCATGTGGCGCAGCAGATGGGATACTGACGGATCCACCAGCCGCGTTCGGGCGGCGAGCGCTGGATCGGCCTGCTGCAGCTGCTGCTCGAGGAATTCGTAATCCCTGAGGATATGGGCGTCGCTCAGCAGTTGGGTGGCCCCGAGCACCGCCCCCGCGGGGAGGTTGGATGAGCCTGACCGAAAAGCTCCGATCTGGGCATCGGAGGTGGTGGTCAGATCGACCAACGGAACCTCGCCATAGGTGTCTGAAAGCCTGGCGGTCGCTGGCGAGGCGGGTTCTGGAACCCTTGCCGGTAGTGCTGCCGCTGCAGTTTCCCTCATCGGACCGCGATCGACGAGCCAAAAGTCGTTGCGCCCTTCCGGCCTCTCGGCGGTGTAGCCGTGACCTTTGATCTCGTAGTTCCATTTCGGGTTTTCCGCATCCGGCAAGAGGCCATGGTGGTCCAAGGAAGAGAGCATCGCGTCTGGGACGCTTTGAATCCCATGGGAGAAGCCTTTGGGAACGGCGAATGAAACGTTTATAGAGTGCTCGATCGCAGCGGGGGGCTCAAACCTTGCGGAGGGCGCGGTCTCCGCATGCAGCCTTCCGATGTGATCGGACCCTGTCCCTTGAACCGGTACCCCTTCCAATGGCAATTCACCCAATTGCTGCATGGGGGGCTGCATCGGCACGCGGCCGCCTGAATTGCCGATTTCGCTCAGCGGCTGCTGAATGGCGGCGGCCTGCGGCGTATTCAGGGCCCTCTGCCTCTCCCCTGGCCGCAACAGCACTGTCGAATGTTCATTGTTGATGATGACCCACCCGGGTGGCAGGTGGTTGCCCTGGTCAAGCGCATCCGGCAAGGGCCGGATCTGCTGTTGGCTGGCAGCTAACACTGGCGGGGCGGCGGCCTCAACTCCGGCGTGCCCAGAGCCGGCGGCTGCGAAAGCGCCGGCCACGCTGCTGTTGAGGTCATCCGGTCTAGCGGGCTTCCCTGGGTCGCTGAAAAAAGACGAGGCGGCTTGATCATTCTGCCATTGCTGAAGCACTTCGCGGAACCCCTGTTCCAGTCGCAGAAGCTTCTCTGGATTGGTTGGCGGCTCGTCAGCTCGATCATCGAACAGCGGCCGGAGCGCCTCGGGAATCCCGTTTGACACGGGCTCCGCATCGCGAACCCGTTGCAACGCGAAGAAGAGATTGCGGTTGCCTGGAAACAACCTCTTGGCGAATTCGATCCGCGAATCGTGATCCAGCCCGGAGATCGTCAGGCCCCGACTCTCAAGCGCCTCAGAAAATTTGCGAAGATTACGACCATAGTCAGCTCGGCTGCCTAAGGCCAAGCCGCTGTCACTGGTCACTTGTTCTAAGATATGCGCGTCTGCCTTTGAGGGCACTGCCGGCCGGGCAGTCGCTGAATAACCCGGCTCATGATACGCACGCAGGACGTTCAACGCCGTCTTTATATCACCGTTTTTCGGAAAGAAAGCATCGACGTGATCGACCAGGGATTGGTGATTTTTTAGATCAGTCGCTTGGCCGCGAGCGCCGAGATCATTCGCCAATCGGCGAAGCGCATTCGAGTATATTCGGACCGTGCTCTCGCTATAGTGTTGCTGAGCCGCAGCGTGGGCGATCGCCCGATCAATAACGTCCCGGTGTTCGCCGGACAGATGGGGATAGTGGGCATCACGGGCGCCACTCCCGACAGGAGCCGGATCGGCTCGGCGCGGCTCGGCCACGTGCTGCTCAAAGCTCACTTGCCGGGCCTGCCCCGCATCCGGCAAGGGGTTATGGTGGTTCAAGAAAGAGAGCATCGCGTCTGGGACGTGTTGAGTCCCAAGGGAGAAGCCTTTGGGGACGGCAAATGAGACGTTTATAGAGTCCTCGATCGCAGCGGGGGGCTCAGACCTTGCGGAGGGCTCCGCGTCGCGAACCCGGTGCAGCGCGGAGAGGAGATTGCCGTTGTCTGGAAACAACCTCTTGGCGAATTCGATCCGCGAATCGTGATCCAGCCCAGAGATCGTCTGGCCCCGACTCTCAAGCGCCTCAGAAAATCTGCGAAGAGTACGACCATAGACAGCACGGGTGTTTGGGGCCAAGCTGCTGTCACTGGCCACTTGTTCCAAGACATGCGCGTCTGCCTTTGAGGGCACCGTCACTGGCCACCGGCCAGTCGCCGAATAGCCCGGCTCATGATACGCACGGAGGACGTTCAACGCCGCCTTTAGATCACCGTTTTTCGGAAAGAAAGCATCGACGTGATCGACCAGGGATTGTTGATTTTTTAGATCAGTCGCTTGGCCGCGAGCGCCGAGGTCATTTGCCAATCGGCGAAGCGCATCCGCGTATATTCGGAGCGTCGCCGCGCTATGGTGTTGCTGAACCGCAGCGTGAGTGATCGCCCGATCAATAACGTCCCGGTGTTCGCCGGACAGATGGGGATAGCGGGCATCACGGTCGCCACTCGCGACAGGATCGGCTCGGCGCGGCTCGGCCACGTGCTGCTCAAAGCTCACTTGCCGGGCCTGGCCCGCATCCGGCAAGGAGCCATGGCGGCCCAAGAAGGAGAGCATCGCGTCTGGGACGCGTTGAGTCCCAAGCGAGAAGCCTTTGGGGACGGCGAATGAGACGTTTATAGAGTCCTCGATCGCAGCGGGGGGCTTCTCAGACCTTGCGGAGGGCGCGGCCTCCGCATGCAGCCTTCCGATGTGATCGGACCCTGTCCGTTGAACGGGTACCCCTTCCAATGGCAATTCAACCAACAGCTGCATGGGGGGCTGCATCGGCACGCGGCCGCCTGAATTGCCGATTTCGCTCAGCGGCTGCTGAATGGCGGCGGCTTGCGGCGTATTCAGGGCCCTCTGCCTCTCCGCTGGCCGCAACAGCACTGTCGAATGTTCATTGTTGATGATCACCCGCCCGGGTGGCAGGTGGTTGCCCTGGTCAAGCGCATCCGGCCAGGGCCGGTGTTGGCTGGCAGCTAACGCTGGCGGGGCGGCGGCCTCAACTCCGGCGTGCCCAGAGCCGGTGGCTGTGAAAGCGTCGGCCACGATGCTGTTGAGGTCACCCGGTCGAGCGGGCATCCCCGGGTCGCTGAAAAAAGACGAGGCGGCTTGATCATCCTGCCGTCGCTGAAGCACTTCGCGCAACCCCTGTTCCAGTCGCAGAAGCTCCTCTGGATTGGTTGGCGACTCGTCAGCTTGATCGAACAGCCTCCGGGCCTCGGCAAGGTGCTGCTCAACGCCCACTTGCCGGGCCTGGCCCGCTTGCCCCTCTTCCAAGCCGGCGTCCTGCACCTGCGACGAAGCTGTTACACGGGATGGATTACTATTTCGCGGGTCCACACTAGCCTCACATCAAACTGTATCGTCAAAGTCCTGCGCCAATGCACGCAGCGGGTCATCGAGTTGAGATTCTGCCGAGAGTCCCTCGTCTGCTATCGTCAAGGGTGCCGGCTCCGGGAGGTCGCCTGTCTGGTTTTCAAAGATGCGTTTCAGAATGCGATCCGAAAAATATCGCACCTTCCTCAATTGCAATGGTGGCAGACCTTTGATTAGAACAATCTCGTACTCGTCATCGAGCAGCCGAACCTGTTCGGGACGCAACAGCGGTGCACCCTGATGTGAATTCTGGATGTTCCAATCGAACGTTCGCGCCTGGCTGTAGGAAATCGACTTGGCTTCAAACGTGTATTCACCGATGGCTTTGGAAATGTAGGTTGGAGTCTCGTCATCGGCCGTGGCCATGAACACTTGCAGGCCGGTATTGCTGAGAAAATTCTGCTTGCCAGCCTCGCCATAGGCCCCCGTCAGTGCCGAGAGGCTTTGGATGATGAGCATGAAGCGACCCTTGTAGCCCGCGATGGTCGTAATTGCGGTCTCGATCGCCTCCAGCTTACCCAAGTGCTTGAATTCATCGAGCAGAAACAGAACTTCGTATTTTTCATCCCGGCGAGGCAGCGACCGCTGTAGAATTGAAACGACTTGCTGAAAGAACAGGCGTATCAAAGGCGCGACCACCTCAAGATCGTTCGGACCAACGCAAAGATAGATGCACGTTTTGCGACGGCGAAGATCGTAGACCGAAAAATCTGAGCGACTTGTGGCCGCCTTTACAGCGGGATCCGCCCACAAATTGAGCCCGCCATCGCCAAGGACGGACGTATAGGAGGTCAGGATTTTTGTATCGTTCCCCGCCATGTCGTCGAAGATGCGTTGTGCCTCTTTGTTCCGGGTCTCCATGGCAAGTCGCGCGAAGAGCTTAAACTTCTCCCCCGGCTGGGCGAAGAGATCATAGACGGCGCCGATTGTTGGCGTGCCCCGCTCGATGCAGGCGAGGATGCCCGCGACAAAGAGATCTCGCGCGCCGTTGACGAAACCTTCCGCGCCCTCCCCCTTCGCCGTAATTAGGTTTGCCGCCAGGCGGCGGGCCTCGGTGAATTGCTGCTGTGGAGACAGCGCTATAAGGTCCAACAGCGGATTATAGCAATTCGTGCGCCGCTCCGAATCCAGCGGCGCAAATTTGAACACCTCGTCGCCCGCGGCCTGGCGCGCCCTTGAGGTGAGCTCAAAGAGCTCCCCCTTGACGTCGAGAGCTATCACTGAGCCTTTGAATGTAAGTAGCGTTGGAATGACTATGCCGACGCCCTTACCAGCACGGGTCGGTGCAACGATGAGGCTGTGAGGCTGCTCGCCATTGGTCAGGTAGTAGCCAGGCCAGAAAGGGCCACTCGTTTTCCCAAATACTGGGCCTGTCACGCCACGGTATCGTCGTAGATAACCCGTGCGTCGCATTTCATCCACTCGCGCCCAACGCGCCGTCCCGTGATGTTCGAGATTGCGTCGTAATACGATCTGCTGAATCAGCAAGACGACCGCGGACGTCGAGAGCACGATAGCTACGCCCCGATAGAAGACGGGGGTTGCGAAACCCAGATAGAAGGGCGTCTCAAACCAAAAGGCACGGACGTCAAACGTCATCAAAGCCTCGCCGCTACCCCCGTGGCGCAACGTTGCGTACAGACTTGCCGCGCAGAAGCCCAAGGCGAGCGAGCACGCGATGCTAAGAGCTATGTTGGGGGGCGTCGTTTTTGATGAAGCCATCGTTCGGTAGCTAATGCTGCGCTTGCTTTCAGACACCGAACCGACATCACGCGATGTAGCCGCTCGACAGTTCGATGCCGGACCGGTGGATGCGATACTTTGCTTCGGCACACCAGCAAATGTGGATTTGAGAGTTACGCACCGGAGAAAATGTTAAGCAAGCTACGTCCACGGCCGGCGGAATGGAAACCGGCAAGGCCGTGAACGGAAATTGGAGGGAGAGAGCGTCACTGTGCCATGGCCAAGACCTCAGCGGCCCGAGTTCGTTCGATCTCTGCTTCTGGAGGAAGCCATTAGGTCCTCTCGGGCGTGATCGTAGGCGTGGCTTATGGACCGCGCGATTTGACCACCCTGCCGCAGCTGTTCATGCGACGTTTGAGGTCCTACTGTATCACGGACTGAAGTCTCAATACTTGTTATGCGCCCGTCCAAATTCGAAGTCCGTTCCCCTGCTGCACGCTGCGGCCGAGGCATGTTCTGCAACAGACCATGCAGGTGGGGAAGTGAGCTAGCTTGCGCCTGTTGATTTGGGTCTAATTCATGATACACGGCGATAATGGCATTTTGTGCGGTCTCCTTGACCATGTGGTGATTATGAGGATCAGCAGCCAATTCAATCGCCTGCTCAAAAATGCGAGATTTATTCTGGTCGTTAAACTTACTGAAGTGTTCCGCCACAACCATAACTCCAGCAGCTTGCCCCATTGGGTCCATGTTGCCAATGCGATTAACAAGAGCAGTTTGCTTCTCTGGCCCTAAATAATGGCCTAGATTACTGGCCGCTTTGACTTGGAGCAAAGCTACATCATCCGAGTTGAACCCCAATCCGGCGGTCAATGTTTCGACCAGATTGTTGGCTGATCGTCCGAGCTGGTTGTTGCGCCTATCAAATCTGCTGAGGTCAGATTCTTGCCCGGGTGCCACGCCCTGAACTGCACGTCGCGTTTGCCTCTCGGCGGATTTAAAGCTCCCAAGATCACGTGCTGTATCGCGCGGGTTAGCGGTTACTAACCGTTCTGCAACATTGGTCAGTGGCCCGTCTGGAAGGTCAAGGTGGTTGCGGCGTTCCTCGGCCCTCCTCCCGTCGCGGGATGAACTTCCAGCTGCACGTGTCCGTTTGCTATCGCGATCCATTGCTCGGCCTCCAAAGGCGTTTCTCTACCCCATGAGGTTACCACCGAAGCTTGATCTGCTAAACCAATATGGTGTTACACTTGTAGTCTCGCGGAGGCTTCTCCCAACTCTCTGGGTCACGCCGAGAGCCCATCTAAGCCAAAGAAATATGATGAAGTTGGCCTCAAAAGACGATGCGTGTTTCGCAGCCTGATGGCACGAATGGCACGCCGATGCCGCCTCTTTCGCCTGCTCCTACCCGTCGTTGGAAAACCCGGGCATGATGTCGCCCGCAGCAGCTTCTCCTTTGAGAGCAGGCCTGCATGCTCGAGCGTTTCGAGGACGACCATCGCCTAGTTCCAGCCGACCACCCGCGCCGAGCTGTCCTCCTTCCTTGGCAGGGAATCAGTCGCGACCTGATCGGCAATTTGCACAGCGCCGCGCTAATATCATTGCCGTGCCATGCCACCACCAAGGCGTTCCTGCTGCAGTTGGGGTTCGACACCACTCGCGATCTCCCCGACCCAACCAGCGCAGGCTACGAGCAAAAGTCCGGTGGGGAAACAAATCGCTCACGCAAGCGGGCAGCACGGCATCGCGCAATGCCGCCCCGTCCTCCACGCCGCCACGCCTGTCGTGTAGCGGCAGTCAGCACCAGCGCTGGCGACAGGTGCCGGTCCGTGTCTCCTGCCCGCGGGCTATTGAATCGAGCGAGCCGATCCCGGCTCTAGAGGCAATGGCGATATCTTCAATGCCCTGTGCCGCCGGGTTTTCTCAACGAGAAGCGTCACCTCTGGAGCAACATGATTTGTCGCGGCGCTGCTTGCAACCGGAATGAGAACAGACGCTGCGCCTATCGACACCTCATAACGAAGGATTGTCGGTCCGTGTTATGGAGGTTGACGGGTTGCAATTGCCGCGCACCGTCCAGCAGTGCGACGATCTCGCGATCGGTATAGATATGCGGCGTCAGCCGCCGGTGCGCCTCGCCGAATATGGTAGTTGCCGGAATTAGGTCGCCGGATCGAGGCGATTCTCATTTTCGGCAAAGGGTCGCCGCCCTTCCAGGCAAACACATCCCGCCTCTCGATGGTATGAAGGACATCTCGGCCGGAAGCCAAAGCACCTCAGCCGATGCCGGTCACGACAAAAGGCAAGTCTTGCCGCCTTGGCCGATCGCGAATTCGGCACTTACCTCGCACCCGATGCGCCAAGCACTCTGCTGAAGGCAGATCGCGCGCCCGGCGCGGATCAACGGAAACGCATGTCCCTTTGCTGTGGGCGCCGGTTCCGGTACCTGAACCACACCGTCGTCATCCCGACAGGCTTCCCGGCCTGGCCGGAAGCTACGTCCTCGACGCTCTGACGGCACCGCGCGCGGACGTTCGCGACACCTGCTGGCACACCCCGAAACAAAAATGCCCATAGCCCACCGCGCACTGTGATCGGGCGAGGAATATTCCCTGATTGTGAGCATCGAAAATTTCCCTAGTTGGCGCTGCTGCCGCCCGCGACCCGTCCCGGAACTAGCGGCTCTCGCTCCGGCCTCGATAGTCCGTTCCGATTTGAAGCGGCGTTGGTGCTCCAAGGAGAACTTCTGATCATATTGGATCTACAGCGTCAGGGCCTGTCCGTGACGGCGATCGCCCGGCGAACATGCCGCGACCCAAGATGGTCTGCAAATACATGGAGCGCGGGCTCCAACTCCCGGCCTATGGCCCGGGACAGGCGGGGCGGCCAAACAAGATCGCGCCCTTTGTCGACTATCTACGCGAACGGGTCTCAACCTTTCCCGACCTGAGCCCCGTGCGCCTGACGCGCGAGATTCGTGAGCGCCGCTATGACGACGCCTACCCCGCCGTGAAGCGCCTCGTGGCCGCGATCCGACTGCAGGAGCAGGTGCGTCCCTTTGAGGTGTAGTTCGAGAATCCGGCCGGACATCAAGCACAGATCGACTTCGCGCGCTTCGTCACCGAGTTCACCGACGCCAGGCGTGATGCGCATCGTCCGGCTGTTCTCGCTCGTGCTTGTCACTCGCGCTAGATCTTCGCCCGCTACGTCATTCACCAGGACCTGCAGACGTAGCTGCGCTGTCATATGCAGGCTTTCGACGCCATTTGGAGGAAACCCGTCGAGGGCCGACCCGCGCGGGCGGCCTCAATACGCGATGACCCGCTCTCTCACGAAAGTACGGGCGAGCCGTACTGCTCGCGCGCAACCGAATCACTTTGCAATCCGTTTTGCGCCTCAGCCGCATCAATGCAGGCGCACCATCGACATCACTCTGCTTGCAGCATCTCACCTCGCAAAGAGAGGGTCAGTTCTTCGCGTCGTCAGGGGTCAGTTTCTCAATTCGGCCGACACCCATCCACCGGCCATTCTGGTCCTAACAGGCCTGTTGGCGGGAGCGATTGTCGTGACAAGCCTGTTTGGGGGGTGATCGGGAGGACAGCCCGGACATTTCTGGCATGGCGCGCAAGCTGTAGCTGAAGCCTTCGAAGCCGCTCTCCGCTCCGTATTTGCGGGCAGCCTCCTTGCCCGGCTTGAACCGCTGATCGGAACAACGGGCCGTATCCCGAGCGGCGCGGTTTGAGCACCAGAGTGAGCGGCTCGCCCGATGCGAGCTTGCGTCGCCTTCCTGATTCCCTCCTCTCGCCTGATGCCGGCCCGAGATGCGTCTCGCCTGACGGTCGATGCCCCTCCCTAAACCACTGTGGCTGTGCAGGTCTTTGGCGGGCTGTGCAATTGGGGACCAGTGTCGATGAATGAGCGGATCAGCTTGCTTCTGATGCCCGCCATTTGCTTTTCGGGCATCGCACCTGATTCCTTCAAGAAGAACTGCAGGGTGGTTCGATCCGGCACTGACCCTTAAGCGGGGGGGCTGGTTTTGAGCCGGCGCCGGACCGAACCGTCTCAGGGCAACGCCGGCTATCTCGTGGATGATTGGGACGACCTCGCGGCTAAACGGTGGCGACAATGTGTCACGGAATCACCGTTTCCAACACGCACCTAGCAAATGTGACTAGACGTTTCCGAAACGGCGCGCAGATCGGCTTCGGCCAAAGCTCTGCAGTTCGGCGGCGAAACGCGATGTTGGCTGCAGGAAGAGCATTGACCGATCACAGCGGCCGAGATGAAGGATACGGAAATACTCACAATACTGAATCCGCAGCACGACAGGCCATGCACGCACAGTGATCAGCCGCTGCGACTCGACCGGCGCGAACTCGACCAGATCCTCATGCCTTAAGGACTCACACTGGAAAGCCACTGAGTGACGGGATCACCTTGCCGGTTGCCTTAGCTGTGGGCGCCCGTAATAGGCCCGGAACCGCGTCGAAATCGCGCCTTCCTGCTCGATGCTTCTGTGCCGATCGACCTGCGGATCGAGACTGCGCTCGATGTGGACGTCAGATCGTGGCTGGCATTCGCGGCCCAGAAGACCGAAGAGCTGCTCGTGCTGGCCCAAGGCTTGTCCGAAGGCAGGCACGCCGTAGCAGGCCCATTGAAAGCTTCTGCCGAGACGGCTGCCGAGCGCAATGTCCACAAAGGTCCATGATCCGCTCGTCGACGGGCGAATCGCCAGCATTGACGGCGGCATGAAGCAACGAAAGAGCACATTTCCCGAGCCCTCTAGAGTCCAGGTTAGCACGCTCGGCCTTCCGCCGTTCCCTGCGACGACCATCGGGTCCTTCCCGCAGACGCCGCAGGTTGCGCAAGCTGCACTCCGCTCATGCGAAGGGCCAGCTGAGCTATGTCGACTACGATGCCTCCCTAAAGAAGGAGCCCGAGGCGGAGATCCGCTGGTAGGAGGAGATCGGGCTGGACGTGCTGTGCACGGCGAGTTCGAACGAAACGAGATGGTGCAGCATTTCGGCGAGCAGCTGTCCGGCCGCGCCTTCACTCAGCAAGGCTGGGTGCAAAGTTATTGCTCCCGCCACGCCCTCCCATCATCTTAGGCGACGTATTGCGGCCAAATCCGATGACGGTGCGCTGCGGCAATTCGCGCAATCGATGACGGAACCAATGCTCACGCGCCCGACGCGATCGTCTATTTCCCAACATCTACGATTGAGGTCGAGGTGTTGTCGCCGTTTCAGTGGGTAAGATCGGATAGGCTATCTCCGGTAGCTTTCCGGTCAGCGAATTAAGGAAGGCAACGAGCAGGTCGACTTCGTTTTGCGTTAATTCTTCGCCGAGCTGGGTGGTTCCCATGATGGCGACGGCCTGTCTCAGGTCCCAAACCTTGCCCGAATGAAAATACGGCGCCGTGATTGCTACGTTGCGCAGCGGTGCCACGCGGAAAACATAGGAATCGTCGGCTGCATTGGTGACGGCAAATCGGCCCTTGTCGTACTCCGGCAGAACATCCGCGCTAGGTTTCTCAACGAGGCCGAATGGGTAATACCCTCCCCCTCCAACGTTGATACCGGAATGGCAAGACGAGCAGCCCTTTTCGATGAAAAGCGCTAGGCCCTGTTTCTCTTCGGAACTGATGGCGGCGTTATCGCCATTGAGAAAGGCGTCGAAGGGGGCCGGCGAGACCAGTGTCGCCTCAAAGGCTTCGATTGCCTTGGCCACGTTTTCGAAGGAAATGCGATCGGCTTCACCCGGGAAAGCCGAATTGAACCACTCGACATATTGCGGCATCGACTTGAGCGTGTCGATGACTTGATCCGGTGTGTTGGCCATTTCGCCACCGGCCTGTATCGGTCCTTTGGCCTGAGCCTTCAGGTCCGCGGCGCGACCATCCCAAAACTGCCCTTTGTTGAAGACGGCGTTAAATACCGTCGGCGCGTTGCGCCATCCCTTCTGCCAACCATGGCCAATCGACGTTTCGCGATTGTCGTCGCCTCCGGTCGCCAAGTTGTGGCACGAGTTGCACGAGAAGACGCCTGACGACGAGAGGCGTGGATCGAAGAACAGCGCCTTGCCGAGGGCAATCTTCTCCGGTGTGATCGGGTTGTCGGCGACCGCCGGCCTGGATGGCAAAGGCTTGAAGGTGGCCAGTGCCGTTTGTTTGAGATCTACTGGGATCAGTTGCGCAGCAAATGCGGTGGCCGCCAGAAACGCAACAGCCATCGCAGTGAATAGCATTTTCATAAATGGTGTCCTTGCGGTATGCACGGCAACCATTTTCCATATGCGGTTCGCGAACGCCTTGCGCTAGATCAGCGGATCGAGAGAATCTGGCCTGCCGCCCGGGCCGTCATATGGCATCGAGCGGCAGAAACCATAACGGCGTGTTCATCGCTCCGACAGCGGATTCCAAGAGGTGGGCGCGCACCATCGCTGTTGTTCGCCCGGGGGGTTGGTTGGTTCGTGGCCCGTCGGACAAGCCACGACAAGGCCAACGTGTTTCTACAGCCGAAGTTTTGCTACTCCAGGCGGATGCGCGGCTCATGATATCGAACCAAGCTTTCTGGGTCTTCTGCACTTCCTTTTGCAAAATTCAAAGGGACGAGATCGGGAATGAAAGGCAATACTGAGCCAGTTACCGGACAGCCATAACCGGGCAGATCAGCGTTCACGACCGCTCGATACGGCGCTATAGACCTCGATGTTGGACGGCATCGAATAATCCTGTCGAGACATTTGTTGCTTTCAGCGGAAACCACCACTAGATGCGACGCTTCGCCGACTAAGGTTCAATCGGATCACGCGCTGAGGTTGACTGGTGGGTGCTTGGGCGCAAGACCCCTGCGCCGACAGGATTCGCACCGGACGACACTTCACCTCCGCCTTTCGTTTACAAACGCTGGTTCGCGGCGAAAGCGGAACGGATTTGACATAACGCAGAGACACAGGAGATTGCAGCGGTAGAAGAAGGACAGTTATCAGCTTGGGAGGGGAACTGTTGCAGACTTCTATCCTGAAAAAATATAGCGAGGCTCTCCTGCCTTGGTACACCATCTATCCGACCGTGCTGGAGTTCTCCGCCGCGGTCGGCGCCGAAACTTATGAGGAATGGCTTAGGGGTCTACAGGCTGACGATTCGGTGTCGCTCTATCTCCACATTCCGTTCTGCCAATCGATTTGCTGGTATTGCGGCTTCCCTACCACCGTCTCCCGCAATGATGCGCCGATCCTCAATTATCTGGTGGTGGTACGCGACGAAATCCGTTTGGTCTCGGAGCAAGTGCCGCAGGGGCTGCCAGTGAATGACGTGCATTTCGGCGGTGGAACCCCGACCCTTATCGGGCCTGCGGAGTTTTTGGCCATGGTCGAACTCCTGCGCCGCCGCTTCGCGTTCAGGAAATCCGCTACGATCGCCGTGGAGATTGACCCGCGCACGTTCACGGCCGAGATCGCCGAAGCGTTGGGAGCAGCCAACGTGAACCGCGCGAGCCTCGGGGTGCAGAGCTTTGATCCCATCGTTCAAAAAGCGATCAACCGGGTCCAGAGCGAGGCGCAGACGGCCGCTGCCGTCGAAGAGCTGCGTCGGCATGGAGTAAGTCGCATCAACTTCGATCTGATCTACGGTCTCCCGCATCAGACGGTCCAGTCATGCGTCCAGACCGCGACGTCGGCGGTCGCCATGCGCCCCAACCGGCTTTCAGTGTTCGGGTACGCGCACAATCCGTCCGTCATAAAGAATCAGCGCCTGATCGAGGAGACAGCCCTGCCGGACAGCGTTGCCCGCGCCGAACAGGCCGCCGCCGTGGCCGAGACGCTGGTTGCCGCCGGCTACCAAGAGATCGGCCTCGACCATTTCGCCTTGCCAGACGACGAACTTACCCTGGCGCAGACTAGCGGTCGCCTGCGGCGTAACTCGCTGGGTTACTCGGCCGACACCTGCAAAACCCTGATCGGTTTTGGCACATCGGCTATCGGGCGTGTCGGCGAGGGTTACGTCCAGAACGAGGTTACACGGGATTTGTACAGCCGGCACATAGCAGCTGGCCGTCTGCCAACGTCAAAGGGCTACCGTCTCACGGACGAAGACCGCGTGCGAGCCGCAATCATCGAGCGGCTGATGTGCGATTTGGAGGCCGATGTGCCGGCAATCTGTGCGGCCCATCGATTTGATCCGATCCGTTTTCGCGGTTCAGCTGAACGGCTGGCAATGCTGGCTGAGGACGGGATAGTGGACATCGAAAAGGGTTTCATCCGAGTGCGGCAGGAGCATCGCTTCGTCGTTCGCGCTGTTGCTGCCACATTCGATGCTTTTCTCGACCGGGTTGGCCCGTAACCACATCCAAGCAGCGTGAGGCGAGTCCAAGGATGACCGCTCGTGCTAAACGGCACGCTCATGAATCACCGCAGGCGCCAGTGACGGCGGCCTTGCACCGCCTGAAGTGCTTCGCGTTTCCGAATGGACGAGCGTTGCCGCCTATGAACGTCACAATCATTCGACGGTGACTGATTTTGCGAGTTTGTGCGGCTGTTCGACATCTGTGCCCATTACTACCGCCGTTTGGTAGGCAAGAAGCTGTGTCGGCAGCGATAAAATCAAGATGATCTCGTCTGGGGCCCGGCAGCACGACCGTGTGCATCGTTTCAAGTTTCGATTCGGTGCCCCGTTTTTCATCAGTGCCGAGGATCAACAGTTTGGCGTCATGGGCCGAAACTAGCTTAGCCATAGCTAGTCTAGCCATAGCTAGTAAAGACGTGGGTACGATCCCAGAATCCTAATGCCATCGATAGCCGCAAACGCAGCCAGCGCCGGGTGCGTCGAAACGTGTCCAGCGACATCGATCACATACTGATGGGTGTCCAGCCGCTCGCATGTTGGACGCTCATAGATGTTTAGAACGACTAAACCTTCCTTCGAGAACATGTTCAGTACATAATTGAGGTTTTCCTCTGAAACGCGGAGATGAAGTGTCGTCCGGTCGAATCCTGTCGGCGCAGGAGTTTTGCGCCCAAGCACCCACCACCGGGTTACGTTATGTAGCCCTTCTTCGATTCCTGTTCGCAAGATCTGCAGATTGTACAGCTTGGCTCCAAGTGCAGGACCAAATGCCGCTATCGAGAGAGACTTTTGCTCAGCCACGAAAGATGTCGTTCCCATGCGGCTCTCTCGCTCGACGTTCGGCATGTTCTCGTCGAGCCACGCGGCCACCTCCTGCAAGGCTACGGGATGGCCCATTACCTTGGTGATCGTTGAGAAACTCGCATCCTTGCTTGCAATCAGGCTGTAGCTCAGGACCTTCGAATACTCGGCGATAATCCTGGGAGACCTCAAGCTCAGGATTTGATCGAGGTAAGGAGTGGTTCCGACCAGAGAGGTCGTAGCTGGGGCGCATGCAACGTCGACGCAGCCCTTTTCATATGCTTCGAACAATCCGTCGCTGAACGGAACGAGTTCAACTTGGTCACCAAAGATGTCCAGCGTGGCTTGATGTGTCCAGGTACCCTCGGGGCCAATGTACCCGGCCCTCTTGATCCCGGAGGTGTCAATCGCTGGAGGCCCCTTGGATTGCTCGTTCATTCTCCGGCCACACTCGATCGAAAGTGCGTCAGACCCAACATCCCAGGAAGAATCACATGTGGAGAGGTTGACTGCAGAACATTAAGAAGCCGGGGACTCGCCCCTCTTCTCTGGCAAACATCTTGTTTCATAGGAATTGGCAGCTTCCCCAATCTGCTGCCCCGGTCGGCGATGGGATCCATGTTCTTGCCCGCTCTTATAGGGCGGTCGGTGGCACGTCTGCCCGGCTCTTGCCGGGCAGAAGCAGAAGAGTTCAGCCAGCTTTGCTGAGACTGCCAGCGGAGGACTTGCCAGTACGGCGGTCCTGTTCGATCTCGTAGTTGATCTTCTGCCCCTCATTAAGGGTCGAAAGGCCCGCTCGTTCGACAGCCGAAATGTGGACGAAAACATCCTGACCGCCATTGTCGGGCTGGATGAATCCAAATCCCTTGGTGCTGTTGAACCACTTTACCGTTCCGGTCGCCATAATCGTATTCCTTTGTAACCATTTCGATGTGGGCAGGCCATAAGCCAGTCCGCTTCATATCCGAGATTTCAGGAGGAGCAAAAGCGAAAATTGCAAATGCCACGCTCCAATTGCAAAGCGGCTCGCAAGGCCCACCATGACCAAGCATCGATCGAATTGATCGTAGTCGATGACGGAGCCAGTCTCCCGCGGGCGCTCGGAATGGCCCAAAAATCAAGCGAATGCTGCAACGTCCCGGAGATTCCAGAACCGCGTCTATCGCTGGTTTTGGAGCCCTATCACGAGATCTGCGATCTCCATGCGAGCAAGGGTACCCTGACGACCCGCAGCTGAGGGCGCGCGCTAACGCCACCACATTCGTCGCTCTCCGACGGGCAGTTTGCCTAGCCACTTTTTAAGCTGCAAGGGCTTCCCATTCGGCCGTGTCTGATATCCGACAATGTCGGATACGCAACACAGCACATCCGATAATCACATTGCCGAAAGGGTTTCCCATTTGGCACGGTTCGTGCGCGGTCATCGCAAACGCGTCACGAAGCCAGGAGATTCGCCCCATGATCCCCCACCAAAAAAATGCCGCCTCACCTTTCCCCCACGGACTCAAAGATAACGCTCGAGCCGGGCCTGGAAGCATGCTGAGGGCTCATCCCGGCCCGGCGCTGACCACTGATCCACTTTCAGTGAGAGCGACGAGGGCGCGGCACCTTCAAAATGAGGGACAACTCGCTTCGCCTCGAACCTTGCCCACCGCCCGGTCACCACAACCGAAGGCATCGATAAATCTTCGGTCTGGCCGGCTTGCGCGGGACACGTTTTGCGAGCGCGGTGGCGTTTGTAACCACCGCTCCGGTTCTGGCGGCCACCGACGACATCAAGGCAAGGAATTTCCTGCTCGACAACGGCATGGAGGTGGTCGTCATCCCCGATCACCGCGCGCCCATCGTCACCCATATGGTGAGGTACAAGATCGGCAGCGCCGACGAGCCGCCGGGGAAATCCAGCATCGCGCATTATTTCGAGCATCTGATGTTCAAAGCGACGGCCAATAACACCGCCGGCGAGTTGAACCGCGCGGTGGCCGAGATCGGCGGCTCGCCCAGCGCCTTCACCTCTTACGACTATCCCTTCTACGAAAGAGTGGCGCCCTCGGCGCTGGAGCAGATGATGAGCACTCGGATAGCGTCGACGACGAATACGTATCCGCTCCGGTCTGCGATTCAGTGTTATTACAGCCCCAGTTTCCTCTTCAGTTCCGCGTTCTCCTTGCGCAAGCGTTCCGCGAGCAGGCTCTTCAGTCGCTTGTTTTCTTCCTCAAGCGCGACGAGGTCCTTCAGATTGTCACCATCCGATGCAGGCGGCGCAGCCTTCTTCCATTGATAGTAGGTCTGTTCCGAGATGCCGGCCTGCTTTACGGCACCCTTGTGAGTGGCGCCGCCACTAATAGACTTCTCGATCTGGGCGAGCATATGGGCACGCTCCTTTTCAGAGTAAATCTTCCGTCCGGTCCCGACGGCCGCTGCTGGTGCTTCCTCCGCCTGAGGCGCCGTCTTGGCGGCATTCTTCCGAGCAGGCTGCCTAGGCTCAGCCTTCGCCTTCCGCGACCGTGGGACTTTCTTCTTTTCAGGCGTCTCCACTTTCGCTGCCGGTTCCGTTGCAGTTTTTACTGATTCAGCTTCCAAGGGATTTGCCATAAGATGCTCCGCTCGCGGTTTGTGCATGTGTTCAGCATCAAGCGCTACGGCACTAGAGTCAATAAGGCGACCATTTGGCAACTCCATCTCTTGGAGTTCCCTTGTTGTCTCGGCCATTGCTGCGGAGAGATCGACATCGCTCCAGATGGAACGACCCCGTTGTTGAGAACTGCGCTTCTGTCTGATCTCCACCGTGAACGGTCGGGTCTGCCGCCTCATAGTTTCTTCCTTGTTGGATACGAATTTTCGCGGAAGTCGCGGCAGACGACGAATGAACGTCTGGGCCTTCTTCTGTCGCCCGAGCTATATCCATCCGACGGCGCGAGCAAGCCTGCTGGCTACGCACACCCTGAACAGATCGTTTCCTATGAAGCCTGTGAGCAGGTAGGCTATGCCATCTCGGCATCGACGAAGATGTCGATACCCCCAAACCTGGCAGCATGCAAAAGCTATTTCCCCGTGTGTCCGAAAGTACAATCGACGGCTTGCATGCAAACTCAAAGAGGCTGCCCCAGAGCGCCGATCCAATCTCGGTCCCGGAGCGCGTGCCCGTAAGGCCAGCAAGGGCTCCGGACTGCAGGCCTGCACGCCTTCTGTGCCCCCGACCTTTCTCAGCATTCGCTCGACGCTTTCTCGCCGTGCCCTCGCCCAGCGCTAGCGCAACGGTCGTGCTGCCCCGGACAACGGCCGAGGTTCGCGTTCAATTTGGCGCGAAGCCGCCTGAGAGGGTGTAGTAGTCGCCGCCGCTCTGGTTCTTCTTCTTCCAGATGCCGCCGATCTCGATCCGGCGATTGCGCGGCGTCCTGTCATAGAGGCGATACACCGGAGCCTTCGGGTTTGTGTTTCAACCGGCTCGCCAGTGATGTCGATGTCGAAGGCCAGAGTGGCGAGGTTGCCGCTCAGGGTGTTGGTTTCGGCATCGCGATTGGATCAAGTCGACGATGTGGGTAATCGGAAGCCTCGCCGGGCGTACGCTCAGCCGGATGCCATCATCGGATCTTCATCGCTCGCGCTAGGCATCACTGGTTATTGGACTCTAACAACCTGTCGGCGGACGATTCCGCGGACGAGACTCATAGAGCCACGGCCGCCTGCAATTTCCAGGCAAGGTCTGCAAAACCTCGCCGTGCCTGAATGCCCTTCGAGGAGCATTGCACACTGCGTAGTTCCAGATCCTCCGTCTCCGATAAGGCGAGCGCCAATGATCCGTCCCCTTCAGGCGCAGTTGATGGGTTCCGACCTCAACAATCGGATTCGAAGCGTAAACCATTCCCAGCCTTTACACCGCTTCCGACTTTAGCTCTACGCCAGCGACGTCGATCAAATGGAAACATAACGTAATCGCGCACGGTGAGCGGCTCGGGTTGTTCTCGGAGGTCAACTTCCTTTTGGCAGTATGCCATGGAAAAAATCGTGTCCCAGATAGTTGAAAGGAAGCCGTAGTTTCGGCGCCCGTGATGCGGTTCCAACGAGTGGTGAATGCGGTGGAACTCGTTGTCGCGAATGACATCTCGAAGCGGCCCAAGATCGATGCGGGTGCTAGAGTGTGAAAGATGGGTCTGAAAAGCAATGAGCGTCATGGCAACAAAAGGCACTACGCCCAGATTCGAAGTGGAACAGCGTGAGTGGTAGTGCCACCAACCCTAGCCTTCCGGGGGCGTTGTGACATCGCCGCGTTCATCGCGCGCTTCAGGTCAGCGCCGGGAAATCAGATGGCGCGAGGTCGCCATACCGGAAATCGACCTTCAAGCGGTTGGGTAGGTAATCAGGTAATGGCGGACTGGCGCGCAGTCGCTCGCCGTAGCCGCAAAGGTGCATCGGGCCGGTCCGTTTTGCCACCGCGCTGCTGGCCTTGCTACGGACCAGCGAAGACGTACGCGAGTCCTTGCGCCTTGAATGACCTCGATGAAACGTTCCGCGGCCAACTGGTCGTAGGCGGCTGTAACCGTCGTTCGCGAAACGCCGAGCTCATTTGCGAGGCTGCGGGACGACGACAGCTGACTGCCGCGTTCATAAACCCCGGCCAGGATCTGCCCGCGAAGAGCTTCGTAGATCTGGCGCGGCCCAGGCCTTGCGAGCGACCTGCCGACGCGGCACGGGAAGACTGGACGATTTGCTTTATCGCCAACTGGACGTCCAATCTGAACCAGTGTGACGGCATTGTCCCCGAAATCAAGAGGACTCAAAATCGATGATCGGCGCCGAAGCTCAGCCTGGAACCGATGCACGAACAACGCCGCCCTCGAACGACGCCGATCTCGCATTCGCCACCCCGGCCATTCATCATGGCTACGATCCGGCCGGCTTTTCCAATTCCGTTCAGCCACCTGTGTTTCTCACCTCGACCTATGGATTTGAAAGTGTGGCAGCAAACGAGGCGGCCGCAGCGCTTGGCGGAAGACTCTACGCACGCGAATACAACCCTACGACCGAGATCTTCGAAAAACGGCTCGCCAATCTCGAAGGAGCCGAAGGTGGGCTGGTCGTCGCCTCGGGGATGGCGGCGTTCGGCACGCTGATCCTTTCGCTGCTTTCGCAAGGTGACGAACTTATTGTCCACAATACGATCCATTCCAACACGCTCGCTATGGTCGAACAGGGGTTGCCTCGGTTTGGCATCAAGGTCGTTGCGGTCGATCTCTCAAATCCGAGCAATCTCGATGGCGCCATCTCTGACAGGACCCGTCTCGTTTTCTTCGAGACGCCGATCACCCCGCTGAGCCGAATCCTCGACATCGCCGCCATTGCCGAACACGCCCATGCGCGCGGCGTGAAAGTCGCGGTCGACAGCACCTTCGCCTCGCCCGCCCTCCAGCGTCCGCTGGAACTCGGAGCGGACATCGTGATCCATTCGTTGACCAAGTACATCAACGGCCACGGCGATGCGCTGGGCGGCGCGATTCGGCGATGCGAAAACACTGCACCTGCTGCACGAAACTGGCCTGCGCTATGTCACCGGGGGCAGCGCTCTCGCCGATGTCGACGTTCCTGATCTTGCGCGGGTTGAAGACGCTCACCTTGCGTATGGAACGTCACAGTGCCTCCGGGCTTGCGGTCGCTCACGCGCTCGAGGCGCACCCGGCTGTGGCTTGGGTGAGCTATCCATTTCTCGGCTCTCATCCCGACCATGAGATCGCGCGTAAACAGATGTCGCAAGGCTCGGGCATGTTGGCTCTCGGCCTCCACACAGGGTTCGAAGGCTCGCGCCGTATGATGGACCGGCTCAAGCTGATCACCCGGGCGGTCAGCCTCGGCGACGCAGACAGCCTCATCTATCATCCGGCAAGCCTGGCCCGCTCGCGCAAGTCAATCCGCCAGGACGCGCATTTGCCTGATTGGCGACGACCTCATGCGCCTGTCGGTAGGGCTCGAAGACGTCGCCGATTTGATCGCGGATCTGCAGCAGGCACTGGACGCGGTCTGATGCCCAACGCTTTACCCAATCCAACGACGGAAGCTTCAGCATGGCGTTCCTGAGCGGCCTTTCCGCCTTCCCAATCACACCGGGAGACGCTGACGGCCACGTCGATGCCCTGGCGCTGCGCAAGCTGATTGCACGGCTTTGCGCAGCAAACGTGGATTCCATCGGCCTGCTCGGCAGCACCGGCACCTATATGTATCTCTCGCGCGAGGAACGCCGCCGCGCCCTTTCCGAGGCGCTGGACGAGACGGGTGGACGGATCCCGCTCGTGGCGGGCGTGGGCGCCTTGCGCACTGACGAGGCGGTAAAATATGCTAGTGACGCGAAGGCCCTCGGCGCAGCCGCGGGCTTGCTCGCGGCTGTCTCCTACACTCCGCTCACCGACGACGAGGTTTTCGAGCATTTTTCTACAGTGGCGCGCGAAAGCGGTCTGCCAATCGTGATCTACGACAATCTTGGAACGACGCATTTTCGCTTCACGCCAGCGCTCGTCGGGCGCCTGGCACAGCTGCTTGACATTCTCGCTATCAAAAACTCAACCGACCGGGGCGATGCCATCAAACGCCATCTGGCGCACCAGAAAAAAATCGTGCCAGAAGGTTTCTCGATCGGCTACAGTGGCGACTCGAACGCCGCCGAGGCCATGATCGCCGGCGCCGATATATGGTACAGCGTCCTCGGTGGCATCTTGCCCGAGCCCTGCCTGGGGATTGTCAGAGCCGCTCAGCACGGCGATCACGCAGAAGCACACCGGATCGACGCCATGCTTGCTCCGCTGTGGGAGCTTTTTGAGGTGTTTTCGAGCCTTCGCGTCGTCTACGCGCTCGCCGAGCTCCTCGACATCTGTCGCGCAGAGCCCCCACGGCCAATCATGCCGCTTCCCGCTGCCGCGAAGGGCCAGCTCGCCGGGGCCCCGGCCCGTCTGGGATCAGGTACCGGATCGTAAGCCGCGAGACTTCAAGCCAGCCTTCCCCGCTTGGAGCCTACTTCTGGACGTTCTCCGATATCGAGGCTCGTAAGCGGCCAGCCTTTGTCCGCTGATTCACCCTCATCGTGTAGTAGGTCACAACGATGTAGAGGCCCGCAATTGCCGCGCACCGGATAAAAAGCCTCCAACGGACTCCTCGAGATCCACCAGTCGAGGGTCATCTGCATGGACAGCTTTGTACCGATTGCCAGATCAAACGATCAAACGAACTACTCACGCCTAGGCCGCTACGAACGCAGACTGAGGCGAAGCCCTGGGGCGGTTTATGTTGTTAAGCTTCCCGTTCGTGCCACCCGCGATGTTCGCTTCTGGAGAACGACACGGCCAGCGATTGACTGAAATGAGGCGCATTTCCGAAATTTAGACAACGTACCAATGTACTTTGTCTGAATAATAAGAATGGACCTGATGGTCGGCCCGTCCTTCGTGGCAACCGCCGGTCCGGATCCCCCCCTGCCATTTCCCAAGATGCGGACAGCGCGACGGTTCGCCACCTCGGCTGAAGTGCACCGAGCCATCGGCTTCAATTCCGACGTGCTTGTTGTCTGGCAGCAGGAGGCAGACGCCCGTCGGCGGGCGTTGCAGCCCAGTTCGATGCCGCGTCTGGTCCACGACGGCCGGATCCAAGTGGAGGTGCCTCCCAGGACCGCTCCTCCCAAAGTGGTGCCCCGAACCGCCCCCCATCTTCAGGTGTGGAAGCCGGCGAGGGCTCAGGCTGTCTTATGCCGACAAGCTGCTTGAGGAGTCTGAGAAAGTCATCGACGAAGGTGAAGATGACGGGAATGGCGACGAGGCTGAGGACGGTGGAAATCATCAGCCCACCGATAACGACAATTGCCATCGGTTGACGGAAACTGGAGTCGCCGCCGCTGAGACTGAGCGCTACGGGAAGCATGCCGCATCCCATCGCGATCGTCGTCATGACGATCGGGCGAGCACGCTTGTGGCAGGCGTCGACCAGGGCGTCAAAGCGTGAGAGCCCGGCCCGGCGTGAGATGATCGCGTATTCGACCAGCAGGATCGAATTCTTCGTCACCACACCCATCAACATGAGCAGCCCGATCACCCCCGGCATGGAAAAGCTCGTGCCGGTCAGCACCAACGGCAGCAGGGCGCCGCCAAGAGACAGTGGAAGCGCCATAAGGATCGTCACCGGCTGGAAGAAATCATGGAAGAGCAGGACCAGCACGGCATAGATGCAGAATATTCCGATCCCCATGGCGATAGCGAAACTGCTGAAGAGCTCGGAACTGCGCTCCAATTCCCCCTGTTCGACGAATTTCACCCCGTCTGGAAGGCGCTGAAGGGCGGGCAGTGCCTGCGCTTCGCGATAGACGTCGCCGAGGATGCGACCGTTGAGTTCGACCGATAGCGTGACATTTCGCGAGCGGTCGATGCGGCTGATCTCCGACGGGCTGCCGCCGATGCTGATCTCGGCGACTGAGCCGAGATCGACGCTGCCCCTGGCGCCAGCAATGCGAAGATTGGCAATGTCATCAATCGTCGTACGGTTGTTGGGATCAAACCGGACGCGGATAGGAAGCTGGCGCTGCGGCAGGTTGAGCTTTGCTAACGAGGAGGAATAATCGCCGTTGGTGGCCACGCGAACCGCGTCGGAAATCGCTTCCGCCGTGATGCCGAGAGCGGCCGCGCGGTCGAGGTTCGGGACGATCTGGACTTCAGGGGCCTGCAGGGAGGCACTGGAGGTAACCGCGCCGATCCCCCGCAGCTTGCGAAGTTGCTCTTCGAGCGCGCCGGCTGCCTGGCCGAGTGCATTGGAATCGTCGCTGGCCAGCGTGATTTCCAGTGTCGTGCCGTTGCCGCCCGTACCCACAGCGATCCTGGCGCCAGGAAGAATGGCGAGTGCCTGCCGGATATCATTCTCGATCTCGGTCTGCTTGCGGGTGCGTTCGCCGATCTTCTTCAGATCGACGACGAGCGAGGCGGCCGCCGTATCGACGGTCGTCGAGGAATCGATCAGGTCACCTGAAGAGGCGCTTCCGACGGAGGAGAACACATGCGTCACGTCCGGCAGTCGGGAAACAATCTCTGCGGCTCGCCGCGTGATCGCGTCCGTCTGCTCAATAGTGCTGCCGGGTTGCAGCGTCAGGGTGACTTGTGTCTGCGCATGGTCCGAAGCGGGTAGGAAACCGGAACTGAGGAACGGGATCGTCGAAATCGACAGGCCGAGGAACAGGCAGACGCCAAGGACCGTCAGTTTGCGATGGTGCAGGCAGGTTTTAACGATGGCTAGGTAGGCGCGCATGATTCGGCCGTCCTTTGCCTCGACAGGATGCGCCTTCATCATGTAAGCGGCCATCATCGGCGTCAGCAGGCGCGCGACGACCAGGGAGGCGAGAACCGCCACGGCTGCCGTTACACCGAACTGGCGGAAGACAAGGCCGGGAATACCGCCCATGAAGGCAGTCGACAGGAAGACGGCAACGAGCGTGAAGGTCGTGGCGATGACGGCAAGGCCGATTTCGTCGGCGGCTTCGAGCGCGGCCTCCTTCGGCGGTTTGCCCATTTGCAGGTGGCGCGCAATGTTCTCGATTTCGACAATCGCATCATCGATCAGGATGCCGACCACGAGCGAGAGCGCGAGCAGCGTCACCTTGTTGAGGCTGAAATCCGCCAGATACATCACCAGAAAGGTCGGTATGACCGATAGTGGCAGCGCCACCGCCGAAAGGACAGTCGCCCTCCAGTCGCGCAGGAAGAGCCAGACCACGACGATCGCGAGGATGGCGCCCTCGTAGAGCATGTGCATCGAGCCGTCATAGTTTTCGATGATCGGCCCGATCGTGCTGTACGCCTCGACAATCTCGACACCAGGATTGGCGGCGGCGAAGTTCTGCATGGCCACCTGGATAGCCGTCGCGACGCCCGTATCAGAAAAGCCGTTCGAGCGTTTGACCTGCACTGCGATCACCGGCTCGCCATCGAGATAGGCGATGGACGCCCGGTCAGCGAAGCTGTCCGTAACGGTGCTGATCTCGTCGAGACGCACCAGAGCGCCACTTGGGAGTGGGATTGCGAGCGCCCTTAATGCCTCGATCGAAGAAACCGCGCCGAGCGTGCGGATCACCTGCTTGCTGCCGCCGATTTCCGCCCGGCCGCCCGAAGCGTCCGACTGCATGGATTTGAGCCGCGCGGAAACGGTTGCGGCGCTGAGGCCGAGCGAACTCATCAGCTGGGAATTGAGATCGCTATGCACCTCACGATTGATGCCGCCGATGCGGCTGACCTGGCCGACGCCGGGCACGGCAAGCAAGGCCTTCGTCATGTCGTTGTCGACGAACCACGAGAGTTCCGTCTCATTGAGGCGGATGGAGCGCACGGCGTATGTCAGGATTGGTGATCCCTGGACCGTCGTTTTCGTCACGCTCGGTGTCTGCATCTGGGCGGGCAGGTTACCGCTCATACTATCGACGGCATTGCGCACCTCGTTCAGCGCTGCCTCGCCGTCCTTCTCCAGCTGAAATGAGACATTGATGCTGACCGCGCCGTCCGTGATCGTGGTCGTGAGGTGCTCTAGGAGGTTCAGGGAGGCGAGCTTGTCCTCGATCTTGCGCGCGACTTCGGTTTCGAGTTGGGCCGGCGCTGCACCTTCGAGCGCGGCTTTGATTTGGATAGTCGGCAGCACCATGTCGGGGTAGTTCTGAACCGCCAAGCGATCGAAGGCGAGCAGGCCGCCGACGGTGAGCAGGATGAACAGCAGGATTGCGGGAACCGGATTGCGGATCGACCAGGCGGAAAAGTTCATTGGGCGTCCTCCTCTACCCGGACGAGGGCCTTATCCGAGAGGAAGGCGCCGCCCGATGTCACCACGTCGGCCCAGGGATCAAGGCCCGAGAGGATTTCCACTTCTCTGGCATTGCGGCGGCCGGTTTCAACACGGACGCGTGATGCACGCCTGTCCGCATCCACCGTGAAGACGTAAGCGATGCCGTCACGCACCACGAGCGCCGTCTCGGGCACGGTGAATGCCTTCGTGCTCGCAAGCTCGATCTGGCCGGTAACGTAAAGGCCGATGGGTGAGTGCGCCTCGGCCGGCAGCGCCACATAGGCGAGCACCCTTCCGGTATCGGTGCTGACCGTCGGCCCGACGAGCCGCACGGTCCCTTTGACGCGCCGCCCCTGCAGACCGACGATCGTGGCGGTCAGGCCTTCCTTGATGCGAGGCAAATAACGTGCAGACACTTCCGCCTGCCACTCGACGCGCTGCTGGCGCACGAGACGGAACAGCTCCGTGCCGGAGGAAACGACAGCGCCGAGTTGGACCGAACGGGCAGTGATCAGCCCGTCGTCCGGGGCCAGAATGGTCGCCTGAGCGAGCTTGATCTTCTGGCTTTCCAACGAGGCTTCGGCGGATTCGACACCCGCGATCGCAGTCTGCTCGGCGATCAGGTATTCGGTGATCTTCTCCTCAGAAAGCGCACCGCTTCCCTGCACCTTGCGTGCTCGGTCAGCACTCGTCCTGGCTTTTGCGAGGTCCGCCTTGGCACTTGCCAGCACGGCCTCTTCCTTGCGCAGTTGCGCGCGCACCGTTTCGTCGGCCAGCCGAACGAGGGGTTGACCCTTCAAGACCACCGACCCGACGTCAGCAAGGACATCGGTCACACGCAGGCCGCCGATTTCCGCGGCAATGACCGCTTCGTGCCAAGGCTTCAGCCAGCCGCTGGCGGGTATCGTTTCAGGCCACTGGCGTTCCGCCGGCTTTGCCACCGCGACGGTAAGCGCTGCCGCCTCGTTCTGTTGCGCGAGCGCGGGCTCTGCGGCGAAAACAAGGATCCCGCTCAGGGTAGCGGCGAGGAGACGAGGTGAAGATCGCATCAGAGCAGGTTTTCTTTCGACTTTTGCCGCAGGTCCTTGGGTGAGGAGGCGCTCGCATCCCAGCCGCCGCCGAGCGCCTTGTAGAGGGCGATCCAATTGCGCACGGAGTCGCGACGGGTTTCGATGAGCGAGACCTCCGCCGACTGCGCCGAACGCCGGGCGTCCTCGCGGTCGAGCAGGCTTGCGCCACCGGCCTTCCAGTTCGAATCCACGGCTTTGAAGTAGGCGCGGTAGTTGCGCGCCGCGACACTGGCATCGCCGATCTGCCGTCGCGTACTGTCGATCCGCACGAGTGCGGTCTCGACTTCGGCGACCGCGTCCAGCACACCTGATTTGTAGGCGGCCACCGCTACCTTATATGCGGCTGCCGCGCTGCCCACTGCCGCCCGGCGCGAGCCACCATCGAAGAGCGGGATCGAGATGGCCGGGCCGAAGGACCAGGGCAGAGAGGTTCCCATCAGCGATGAACTGTCGATCGTGACCGAGCCGCCGAGGCTGAGGCTCGGATAGAGATCGGCTTTTGCCGCGCCGGTCTCGGCGAGCGATGCAGCGACCTCGAGCTCAAGGGCGTCGATGTCGGGGCGCTGCCGTAAGGCGTCGGCAGGCACGGCGGATAGCTTGAGGGTCCTCGGCGTGGGTAACCCGGGCTTGCCCATCGCCAGAATATCGCGGACATGAGGCTCGTCACCGCCGATAAGGCGGGCGAGCGACTTGACGAGAATCTCGCACTCGGCACGCTGGGCGGTCCGTGTCGAGGCCGAGGTAGCAGCACTCGCCCGCCCTAGCGCAAGGTCGGCGCTCGACGTAAGGCCGGAGGTTGCGGCCATTTCCATTGCCCGGATCGTCTCGCGCTGCGAGGCGAGTTCGGTGATATAAACTTGCTCCAGCTGCCGGCAGGCACGGTACTGCATATAGTAGTCCGCCACCTCCGCCGCGAGTGAGACGCGCGCATCGTGCCAATCGGCGGTGCGCTCGTGGACCCGCAGCCGCGCCGCCTCGCTCCTCTGCCGCATCTTGCCAAACAGATCGATTTCCCAAGAAGCGTCGAGGCTGCCGCTCACAGTCGTAGCGGCAGCAACTTGGTTGGCTTTGTTGCCGCGGGCGAGCGATCCCGAGCCGCCAAGCCCCGGAAAAAGGCTCGCCTGCGTAGATGCCAGCGTGGCGCGCCCCCTCTCGATCTCTGCAGCGGCGGACTCGAGACTGGGGCTTTCCGCCTGCGCAGATGCAATGAGGGCCGTCAGCGACGGATCGGAAAACGTGGACCACCAGGACACGAGATCGCCGGTCCGGCCGCCATGCGGAAAGGTCGCGTGCCAGGCATTCGCGATCTTCAAATCAGGTTCCTGAACGCTGGCGACGGTCGTGCAGCCTGACACGATCAGGCACGCTCCAAGACCGGCCATACCGACAATCCTGCGATATGCCGCCTTCATCGCGGCCTTGGATTGGCAGGCATTACGGCCCGGGCGCGAAACAGCCATCAAGAAGGCCATCATGGTGATGGCCACTAGTCGATGCATGTCTACCGCCTTGTTCCGGGGCCGCCACCCAGCGGAAACATCTAGGTCTCCACCGGCAGCACCGCGTATGGCGATCGTTCTTCGCAATCGCTCCTGGGCGGCATTAATCCCGATTTGTCATTGCGGTGGGTTATGTATTGTTAAGAGTTGTTAAGGCGCAGCGGCCTGGCGCCCGCCGGAAGCGCTGGTCCGCGCCGCGTGGATGGGATCGCTGCCGCAGACGCAGCGACTGTTGGGCCGGGAGGAGGCCTGCCTGGGACCACAGCAACAAAATTAAACACAATTTCGACAAAGGGCGGCAAGCAATGCCGCCCCTTCTTCGTGCCCATTCCGCCAGTTGTCAGTGACTCGCAAGCCGGGGTATATGCCCGCCAAGGTTGGTGCTTATGCTTGAACGGATTTTGCCTTTTTTCGTGGGGCTGGCTTTACTGTTGGGTAGCGGCTGCGCGCGCAGCGATGATGGTACGGTGATTATTCCGAGACCGCTTGATGCCAGGCGATTTTTTGACAAAGAGCCGCCCCACCTGCAGCAGCCACACATCGAAAACAGCGTGTTTCCGGTTGCGCCACAGGAGCCGGAAAGGCTCGAACCGCGTCGTACGGCAAGTCACAAGACATCAAACAGACGCGCATCGCGGATCGCAAGTCCTCCGCTTTCCTCTTATGAGCCGCACAAGCCGCTTGTGTGCAAGAACGTCAGCGAGCCCGGCAAGCGATACCGTGTGGTTTGCGAATAGGGCAATTGGTTTGGCCAGCGGTCTACCCCTCAGAGCCTCGCGGCGCCTTTCCGGATCAGGTTGTGCCCGGCCCGCTGGCGGTCGTCCATCAGGGAGATGTTGTGGATCGTGCGAAACAGCATCAGCCGTACAAAGCGCCGGAACCACCAGTAGACCGTCTGCCACGCGGCATCAAATTGCCGCCCGGTGAATGGGGCAATCACCGCGAAGAGCGTGATAGCCAGGTACATGGCCGGTTCGGCGATGGCACGCGAACCGAGGCGACGTGGGCAACGCTCGGCCGGTTCGGTGTGCATCGCCTGCCAAACCCGAAGCGACGCGCGCCTCCGTCCAGGACCACACCCACCATACCGGCGCCGCTAACAAAGCCCCCGTGCCACAACGTCTTAGGAATGCCAGGTCTGCTCTGGTGATCGCCAAGAGGTGTGAGGACCTTAACAATCAAGACCCTTTCGTGGCTCCCAACGGCAATGGCCGGAACGGGTCCAGCCTGTCGTGGAAAGTCATTGATGTGATAACGTGATTCCCGATCAGCGAGGTGAGTCTGGCTAAAGCGGTTTGTCGAGGGCGAGGATCGCCGGCAAGCGGCACTGCTTCCCAAGTGCCTGGACGATTACATGACGCAGGACAATCCGGGGTGGCGACGGGTGCATCGTGGATCTGCTACTTTCGCGCGCTCCAGTTTGGGAGGCGCAGCACGCGTTGCCCCTGTCGACAAACTGAGCCTCGTGCTTGTGGCGGTGTTCGGACTGACATTCCTCAAGGAACACTTGTAATTGTCGAACTGGGCAGGGGTTGCCTTGATCGCAACAGGCGCGGTTCTGGTACGCTACAAGGCTAACAGGAGGGCTATTCGCGGCGGCTTATTGCTCCGTCTTTAGGATCAGAACAGCCAAAAAAAGGTGGGCAGATAGCCAGCTACCTGGAGGTATTCGATGCCTTCGATGGCTGGAAAGATCGCCAGAAAATAGAGGGCATCGAAGAATGTGCTTCTTAATGCGTTCGTGGAGAACGTGTGCTGATGCTTGTCCTGATGCAGCCACGGCTTGGGCCAGAACCGCGGCGTCCTTGCCACATATGCTTCGAACTCCGGACCAAATTTGTCACGAAGAAACGTCTCTTCCTTTCGGGCAGTCGTCCCGAAAACCGCATAGGTGCACACCCCCAGAGCGGATGCAACGATGAGCGATCCGAACATGAGGCCGATGCCGAATGCTCCGATCGTCGAAAACAGATATAGGGGATTGCGAGTGATCGAGTACGGCCCGCTGACTGCCAACTCGCTGTTCTTCCGCCCCCCGACATAGAGGATGCTCCACAACCTCCCGAGTATGCAGACGAGGATCAGAACAAAACCGATCATCTCGATGACCTGGTGAAGGCTAGATGCTTCATCCCAACCGGGGCGAGAGAATAGCAGCGAGCCAATCGCCGCTATGCTCAAGGCCTGGACGACCAAAAGTCTCTTCCGCTGATTAAACGGTTGCGGGGCAATGGAAGCGGACATCATGGTTCCTTCGACAAAGGCTTTTTCGGGGGCTCGCGCCAGCAGTGCATCCAATGTCGACCGATCTGTCAGAAATGTGACGCGCTGTCCCTTTCCTGGCGGCGACTGCTCGGTTTTAATGGCAAGCTCGATAGCCGATTGCAATAGGCCTGACCCTTGGCAAATCCCGATGTCGGCAGCCCTTCGGGAGCCACAATTCGGGCCAGCCAAGCAGCCCGCACATATACAAGCACCGGCCAATGGACCAGATAGAGCGAGTACGAGATATCCCCGATCCTTGCCATGCTTCGAACCGCCACATTATCCCTGCTGGGCGACAGCAGGAGGATCAGGGTTGCCAAGCAAAGCAAAGCGGCATTCACGATTGGGTTCTGCGAACCAAGTCCAATGGGAATAAGGAGGATAAGCACGAGCGCCGGGAGGCGCAGCGCCGCAAACTTGGCCGCCACGCGAGCGCTGGCGGGAAGCAATGCCCCGAGCGAACCAATCGCTATTTCCCAAAAGCGGGTCGGAAAAAGATAAAATGCAGCGTATGGGTGACGAATGGCCACGTAGAGACACAGCGGAAAAGTCGCGTGCCAGGCATTTGCGATCTTCAAATCAGGTTCCTGAACGCTGGCGACGGTCGTGCAGCCTGACACGATCAGGCACGCTCCAAGACCGGCCATACCGACAATCCTGCGATATGCCGCCTTCATCGCGGCCTTGGATTGGCAGGCATTACGGCCCGGGCGCGAAACAGCCATCAAGAAGGCCATCATGGTGATGGCCACTAGTCGATGCATGTCTACCGCCTTGTTCCGGGGCCGCCACCCAGCGGAAACATCTAGGTCTCCACCTGTCGCGTTGCAGTTAATGAGTGTCTTCCTCAATTTGTGTGGTTCATCCGCTGTTAGCGACGCTATCGCTATGGGCGGGCATGCGAACGACATCGAAATGGTCGCCCGGCCCAGGGGTCAGACTTCTGGGTGTCGCGCTCACTGATGATCACAGTTGGGTTGTTTCCACTGCCGGACCAGCGATCGGCATTTGCCCCGTTGTGGCCGGCGAAGCCGAAGTCGGCATGGCTGGTCCAACTGCAGCCTTCAGGATCTGCCGGTCCAGGGCAAGCCCGTGACGGCGAAGCTCCTGCTGAGCCCCTGGCGATGTGCACATCAGAAATGTGAGCGACAAACGTTCACTGATCGACTCCCGACGGTTGCTTCCCCTCATGCGCGCAGGACGACTAGGGTCGTGGAGATTGTCGGCTTGCTCGGCCATAGCACGGGTGGACGTCCTGGCGAACGCCTCATGCAACGGCTCGGCATGCCGGTCAGTGACGACACCATCCTGCGGCAACTGAAGCGGGATGCCGCGGTTACTCACCGCGCCTCCGAGATTCGGGTGGTTGGCATCGATGACTGGAGCTGGCGGCGAGCGACGCGATACGGCACTATCGTGGTTGATCTCGAGCGTCACTTGCTCGTCGACATTCTCGATGATCGGAGTGTCGATAGCGCAGCCAGGTGGCTGCGGAATCATCGCTCCGTCGAGGTCGTCAGCCGAGACCGCTGCGGCCTGTATGCGCAGGCCGTCCGTGAAGGCGCACCGCAGGCTCACCAAGTGGCCGACCGGTTTCATCTGGTCCAGAATCTTCGTAAGGCAATCGAGGAACAGATGAGCTTTAGTGGACGTGCTTCAGGAAGATCCATCCTGTCCGAGGACGACGCTGCGACACATCACAAGCGTGCCCGTCTCGCGCATAGGCAGTCTCGCCAGCAGATATTCGAGATGCTCCACGCCTTACGCCAGGAGGGTCTATCCTACAGCGAGATCGCCCGACGGACCGGCTATGAGCGTCGCAGTGTAGCGACGTGGCTTAAGTTCAAGGCTCCGCCAGATAGGCGGCGAGCAGCATTGAACCCCCCATCACCATGGTGCTTTGAAACGTTCCTTGCCCAACGCTGACCAACGCTGGAAGGAAGGGAACCGCTGCGGACGGTATCTTTTTCATGATGTGAAGCAGCGTGGCTACACCGGCAGCGTCTCCAATCTGGAGCGACTGCTGGGAGCTTGGCGGCGGGCCGAAAGAGTGCGCGCCGATGATGTTCCTTCGATTGCGATCAGCTTGGGACCCGTTCGAGATCCGGATACCGGCCACGCGATTTCGCCAGTTGTTGCCGCGGCGCTGTGCATAAAGCCAAGAGCCTGCTGACGCCTCGACAAGCAAGGAAAGTCGATGCCCTGAAGCAGGGATCTGACGCATTCGCCGATATGCGACGCCTTGGCAATGCGCTTCAACGGTATCCTCCGGAGCAAGAGGTCGGAAACACTGGACCCCTGGATCGACGATGCGATCGACTCCGACATCATTCCGATCATGCGATTCGCCCGTGTTTTGCGCAGAGACATCGATGCCGTCAACAATGCCATCGAGCTGCCCTGGAGCAACGGACAGGCCGAACGTCAGATCAACCGCCTGAAGACCCTCCAGCGCGCAATGTACGGCAGGGGCCCCGAACTGCTGAGAGCACGAATGCTGCCACCGCGCCACCCAAAGTGAGGAAGAACCCAGTTAACTGCCAAGCGACATCAGCGACCATGCGAAGATCGTGTGACCGTCCAAGTTCTCCCAAAAGCGCAGGCATCCCACAGATGGGGCACTCGGCTGCGGCGGGTCACCGTCGACGACAGTCACACTTACTGATCTCGAATTGGTTATGGAACCTCGGTCTTAAGAGCAGCAAGTGCTGACCTCAAGCTCTTTAACCAATGTCGAAATGAGTTTTGGCGCGGCATGGTACGCGCAAGCGGAGCACCCTGGCCAGATTGTGCTCCGAATCCGTGCTCATTCCTTGCTTTTGCAGCGGCATGCAGCGCCTTTCCAGCATCGTAGGCGATCGGGTAATCAGGCGGTAGTAGGTCAAACGTTTCCTGCAGCGCCGTGAAGCGGTTTTCGATTGCGCGTGCCGGCCTTCCGGAGATCAGGCGCGTCAGTCGCGTGTGATACGCGCCCGGCCCCGTCAGCGCCTTTCGATATGCCTCGTCAGCACTCGATTCGGGACACGCGACAAACGCCGTACCTAGCTGGGCTGCGATTGCGCCAAGCGCGAGCGCCGCCCCAATTCCGGCTCCATCCATAATGCCGCCGGCGGGGATCACGGGGAGCATGCTTTCGCGAACCAGGAGCCTCACAAGTGCGAAAGTGCCTAAACCGTCATCGGGCAACGTCGGATCGAAGACGCGCGGTGACCGCCGGCCTCAATGCCTTGCGCCACGATTCCATCTATGCCGGCCAGTTCGACCTTGCGTGCCTCGTCAGGACTGGTGGCGGTCGCAAGCAGTGTCGTGCCATTCGCTTTCAAGGCCCTGATAATCCATCCGACGGTAGTCCGAAATGGAAGCTGATGACGGCGCCGCGTTTCAAGCAACATCGACAGCATCTCGATGTCGTCGGCAAAGCTCTTGTAGATTGTGCGCAGGGCCTCTGGAGGCTCTGCACCGAACTCCGCGAACAATGGTTTCAGCCAATCAAGCCACGCCGCCTCGCGCACCGGATCGGTAATTGGCGTGCCATGCACGAACAAATTGACATTGAAGGCGCGATCGGTCCGCGAGCGCAACTCCTCAATCTTCGCTCTTGCGCCTGCCGCATCGTTGCTCCAACGGCAATCGATCCCAGCCCCCCAGCATTCGAGACCTCCGCCGCCAAGGCGGGGGTCGAAACACCCGCCAGAGTGGCCTGAATGATCGGAATTGTCATTCTTAGCTGTTCCAACACCGTTTTTTCTCCTCAAGCCGCCAACAATTCGTCAGTCGGGCCAAAAAATTCATAATGGATGTGATCAGCGGGAACGGCCGCTTGCGCCAGCCCCGAAACAAAGAAGCGCATGAATGGACTAGAGCACGTCCTGTTTAATCCGGTTCATATCCTGCGGCTTTGAAGTAATTGGCACATTCGGCTGGGGGGAAGAGGTCGACGACCGCGCCGACCGCGTCCCACAGAGCCTTGATGGTTCTCTCGGCCTTTGCTCGCAGCAGCGCCTTGAGTTTGGCGAAGGCGTTCTCAATCGGATTGAAGTCGGGACTGTAGGGCGGCAGGTAGAGCAGGCTCGCGCCTGCGGCCTCAATCGCGTCGCGCACGCCGGCGGCCTTGTGGGCGGGCAGGTTGTCCATGATGACTACGTCGCCCTCTGACAACGTCGGGACCAGCACCTGCTCGACATAGGCCAGGAACACGTTGCCGTTCATAGCGCCGTCGTAGACGAAGGGCGCAGTCATGCCCGTCAGCCGCAGCGCTCCGGTGAAGGTCGTGGTCTTCCAGTGGCCATGCGGCACGCCGGCCCGGCAGCGCTCGCCGCGCGGCGCTCTTCCACGCAGGCGGGCCATCTTTGTGGAGAGGCCGGTCTCGTCGATGAACACGAGCTTCGCCGGATCGAGATCGAGCTGGCCGTCGAACCAGTCCCGGCGCCGCTTCAGCACGTCGGGGCGATCCTGCTCCAGTGCGTGCGCGGACTTTTTTTGAATGTCCAGCCGTGGCCGCGAAGCCAGGCGCTCAAGGCGCTGCGGCTGATCCGCACCGACTGCTCGGCGACCAGCCGCTCCACCATCTCGTTCAGCGTGATGTCCTTGCGTTCCTCGATCAGCCCGACGATGAAGGCTTCATGCGCATCGAGGCTGGAGGCGCGGCGGCGGCCCTGCGGGCGTGGTGCCAGTTCGCCGATCTTCGCCCGCGCAATCCAGCGGATCGCGCTGGACACTCCCACGCCGAACCGCGCCGCCGCTTGCCGCGCCGACATCCCCTCGTCCGAAGCCTTCAAAACCCGCGATCGAAGCTCCCCGCTCAATGCTCTTCCCATCGTCCACCTCCATCGAGGTGGATGTTGAATCAGCACAAGACGCAGCTGTCACATCACAATCGATTCATCGATCACAGGACGTGCTCTAGGACCGCAGATGTAGAAGTCCGCTTCATTATAGGGGTGTTTGTGAGTAGCCATTCGAAGGAGACTAGCCGCTATGCACTTCGCCTCATCACTCGATTGATCATGGGGGGTCGCAAATGAGGTCGCTTGCTGGCGCGCTGCTAGGCGGCCCGATTTCCGGTACCATGGATGTGGAAGCATGTGTGGCCGAGATGCTATTCTGCCAGTGCCTCCAGCATGCTTACCATAGGCGTCAGGCCTACGCCGCCGGGCAAATGTGAACAAGCGCCGAAGGTTGACCCCAAGCTGATCGCCGTCAAGTGCATGGCTTTACTGGCAAATTCATGACTTCCGGAGGTCACTACCGACGCCGATGGTGATTGTGATGGCGGATCAACGCGTTACGCTCCACTTGTCAGGGGTCAACCTTCGGCGGTGATTCACAAAAAGTGTCGCCATGTTGTCGGAGACCCACTTTACCGCAGAGGAAATCGACTTTTTCTTGGCTATGACCGAAGGCGTGCTCCGTTGGAATCATGAGCGCATGGAACAAATCCATGGTGGACGCGTCTAACGAGCGCTGCCGCACTGAGCTCAGCCAACTCGAGCCATAATTGCCGATTGAATGGCCGTTGCGGTATATAGGGAAGCATCTAACGACAGATTCCCAAATGCCGGTTGACAAAGGAGGTAGTTCGCACCTGCCTCTTCCAGCTGATCAAGAAGAGCTTGTCCCGCAGAAGCTGCCGTTCCTACTACGCACAATTCCTTCTCGATTGCTGCATCGAAGGTCAGCGGCAGGTTTGGTGGAGTCGGCATGGCATTGAGATCGTAAAGGAATTTAAAGCTCTTGAGCCACCGTTCGTAAGCAGGTGCGGCGAGTGAACGTGCATCTGTTTCAGAACGCCCAATCACGACCATTCGGAGCAATCCAAGAAATGGCGCTTGGTCGTCCGCGTCACTGGTGTGCTCTCGACCGCCGCGGTAGGCATCAGTAATTCTGCGAACAGAAGAGGAAGGTCCCACGCACGCGATGTTCACGCCATTCGCAGCGGCCCAGGCTGCCGATTCGGGTCGATTCGTGGCGATCCAAGTCGGCGGATGTGGACGCTGATGAGTTCTTAGCGTCAGCGGAACGCTGTTCAACTCAAAATGGCGGCCTTGATAGGATAGCGTGCCGCCTTTCAGCGCATTGAGAAGAATTTCGCTGGCTTCCGCATAGTGGTCTGGCGCCGCGTCCGAGCCAATCCCAAAGTAACCCAATTCGATCGGGAGCGAGCCGCGCCCAATCCCAAGTTCGAGCCTGCCACCGCTCAATTGGTCCAGCATACAGACCTCTTCGAACGCACGTAGCGGATGATAGAGGGCAAGCAGCATTACCAATGGGCCGACACGAAGGCGCCGGGTTCGCTGGGCTACGCTCGACAAGAACAGATTCGGCGATGGACCTCTCCCATGTGGGGTACAATGGTGCTCCGCGAGATGATATGCATAGAACCCAAGGCGATCGCACGCCTCCGCTAACATCAGGCGATCTTCGTATTGTCGGGCGATATCGAAGCCGTCCTCGTCCAGGTGATCGAAGATGCCGACAGCTAGGTCTGAAGGAAAAACCTTATTCATCATATTGTCTCCAAGTTTGACGCAACAAGTCTCACTGCTTGCAGGTCCCAAGCAATTCAAAGATCTATCTGTTGTGTAATCTTCGGATTATAGTATGCGAACGCCAAATCATAGACTGCGCTGCGTAAGGCGTGGATCTTACAAATTAAATCTTACTAATATGACTAACGGCGCCAAGAAATGAATCCATTTGCTCTTTTGTACCGATGCTGACGCGGATGTAATTTTCCAAACCTTCATCGGGAAAGACGGCAACAAGTATTTTTTGTCTTGCAAAGGCTGATTGCCACCATGAGCCGTCCTGTCCCGTTGGCACGCGGGCTAGCAAGAAGTTTGCGTGGGAAGGAATTACGGAAAATCCAAGTTGCGACAGCGCGAGCGTCACTCGCTGTCGTTGATGCTTGATGTGTCTGTGGTTGTCTGCATAGCCGGCGCGGTGCGCAAGGATGCTGACACCAACCGCATGCCCGATCACATTCATGTTGAAGACGTTCTGGATGTTGCGTAGCCTGCCGATAATTTCAGGGTGACCGAAACCGAAACCGATGCGAATGCCGGCGGCAGCATAGCTTTTCGAAAATGTTCTTAAGACCAGAAGGTTCGAATGGCGATTGATGAGGCGCAGACCATCCTCGGGTGCAAAGTCGACGTAGGCCTCATCCAGCACGATCAAGCGGTCCGATTTCGCTACCAGGCGTTCGATGTCGGCCACCGGAACGAACGTTCCGGTCGGATTGTTCGGATTGGCTAACAGAATGAACTTGGCGTCCTTTGCAGGACCGAAGAGCAATTGCTCTATCGGCAAGGAATGATCTTCGCTAAATTCGATTTCGAGAAATTGAGCACCCTGCAACATGGCAAGTTTGCGATTAAACGAAAACCCTGGCGACATCATCGCCACGCTATCGCCCGGGGCAAGGAAAGCTCTGTAGACAAGTCCAAGCAGTTCAGACGATCCGTTACCGGCGATCACCTGATCCATGGAGACGCTGTAGGCATTGGCGGCTGCTTCCCTCAAGCTGATGTTATCGTCTTCTGGATATAGATAGTGCCGCTCGAGGGCCGCAATCGCACTTTGCATTATGATTGTTGGAAGCGGGAATGGGTTCTCATTCGTGTTTAGTTTTACCCAACTTGAATCCGGCGCTGGTCTATCACATGGCGGAGCATCTAACTGTCTCGCCACTCGCGAAAGAGACGAAAGCACACTCTGCAGTTTTGCATCGGACATGTTTTTCTCCGTTTCAGTCGCAGAGGGAATCCGGATGAACTGATGGTCGAGAGCACATGGCCGACCGACGGTGCGTTCACACCGCCTTTGTCAGCCAGTGACCCCGTGAGGTCGGGCGGGCTATCCTCCCGGGTCGAATTGGCGCCGACGCTCAGGTCCGCATCCACTCGTCATCGGGCCAAGACTCCGCCAAAACCACCGACGCTTGATTTGTCCCTGATATTTGCCTCGGTCGTCCTTTCAAGGACGCTTGATCTTGATGCCGTATTTCCTCAGCGTGTACCCAATCTGGCGCGGCGTCTGTCGGCGAGCTCAAAGCGCCCCTTCCGCGAGTTGAATGCACTGGTAAAGGCACCCTTTTCGTGACCGAACAGCTCGGATTCCAGGACTGTCTCGGGGAGCGCTGCGCAATTGAGCTTGATGAACGGCCGCTTGGCGCGCCCCGACAGCTCGTGAACGGCCTTGGCGACCAGCTCCTTGCCGGTCCCGGATTCGCCGCGCAGCAAAACGGTGCTGTTGGACCTGGCTACTAACGCGACCTTCTCAAGCAGCCCGCGCAGCGCCCGGCTGTCGCCAATGATGTCGGACGCCCCGGGCACGTTCTTGTCGGCGGCGTTGAAGGCCGGATGCGCCGCTTGGTTGCGGATCTTGAGGTCGGTCACCTGGTCACGGGCAAGCGCGAAAAACGCCCTGGCCGTAAGTCGGGGGGCCGCGACGTGGTCGAGTGCACAGCGGGGCGATGGCTGACGCATGGCTTTCCTTTCATGAATCGTGATCGTCGACTGGCTTCTGCACGCCGCAACCGCACGTTGATTCAGGAGACCGGAATGGGGCAGGAGAGTCAATCGAGCTTTCTTTCATTTGCGAAAGGAAACTCGGCGCTGATGATAGAATTCCATCAGTTTCATATATCTCCGGCAGATGATATCGAACGGCAGAAAAGTCTGCTTCGGCGTTTCCGCGGTGCCGGTGCTGATGGCCCGGGCCATCAGCGTAATCAGCTCTTGGCAAAGCTGGCGCAGTGGCGTGGCGGCCGCCATCGATGATGTGATCCGGCAGCGCCGACCGCGACTCCGGCGTGATTTCATTCACAATCGCGACGAGGTCCTGACCTTTGCCCTCCTCGCGGAGCGCCTGACGGCCCCCCTGCCCCCGCCGACCATATAGAAGCCGACGTGCTCAGGTTGCCGCGCATGAGATCCAGCGTGGTCTCGTATGTGATCTGCCGCTTCTCGAGGTTGACGAGCGTATCGAGCAGACTGATGGGAGCGAAAGCCGATTTCGCGGAGCCCCTGGAAGCGGTCGCTGCCGACGTTTGCCGCACAGGATGGACGTTGACGACATTCTTTCCCGCGTGAAATGAGGCGATGCGAGCAGGGGTAGATATGCCGCGTGCGCGGCAGGGCGGGCAGGAGCCGATGGCAAAGGCTGAAACTCGGTAACACGGCGCAGACTGTCACGCTCTCTAAAAGAGACTGTTCTTCAGAGAGTACCGTCTTATTCGATCCGGCGTCGGGAGGCTCGTCCGGCTGAAGTAGGACGATGGCAATGATGCGGTCAGGGGATGGATTGCATGATCCACGGCGGGCACCTACACGGATCACCTCGCAAAGGCGGGCGGGACCTGGATCGAGCCGACATTGCGAGATTTTCGCGGCCATGGCGGCTTCGCTGTCTGCTGTCCGCAGGGCGAAGCGCGCATCAGATGAGCGCCAGCGGCGGGTGCACCTGCGCCCGAACCGCGGGGATGACGAACACGATCTTCGCTGGCTAGGTGTTTGATCCCAGATTTTGATGGGGCATCCTTGTCCTCCGAATCAAGGGATGCGCTATGGGCCAGGTTCTTCATGGGAGCGCTACGCCGCTCGATCTAGCGGAGGCAGCGGCGGTCGATACGGCCGGCCGGCAGAACCCGCGCTGCCGTGAGGCGCTGCCATCTCGACGTAGGAGCTGTTGACTTGCAGAACACTGCACTATCTGCGAACGCATCGCGAGATCCCCCGACCCTGCGACCCACTTCCGCGCTAGGCCGCGCTGTTCTTGACTAGGCGCAGTTCGTGGTTGCCCAGCCGTCTGGAGCGGCCGTCCTGCCCATGCCACTTGTATGCTGACCGAACTCGGAATTCGGGCAAGGTCGGCCGAGGATGGCCTGCATCGCATCAAACGCTTCCTCCCGAAGAAAAGTCAAATTCCGCTTCCGTTTCGACGCTCTCTGCAAGAACCGGGAGCTTGAGACGCCGAGCGAGCCAAAGACTGCACGCAAAAAGTCAGCCGCCTCGTCGCTGGTATCCACCGCGCGGACAAGAGACTGAGTCGACTTTGATCTTATCAAACGGGCGCGTTGTTTTTTACATTGTGCACCCATAATGAAATCTGCGACGGCGCTCCTGATAAAAATAGCAAACGGAGCGACGTGAGGGTCTACAACCAATTTCCGTTGTTGCGCAACACTAATCATCATCATTTGGTCCTCTACCGTCTTTGGAGACGCTCGACGAGTTTGGTACGCAATCTATCGATCTTCATCCCAGATCACATCAATTTTTCCGCAGCATTTCGCGTGCGCTTGAGACGGGCCTGGTAAATCGCTGATGATCTTAACCACATTTCACCACCGCGGATTAATTCGACACCATTTGTGTTCGACCGAGCGGCCGACGGATATGGGCGTTCAGTTGATTTGGCGCCTTAGATGGCAGGAAGCCTCGCGGCCGGTTCGAGGCGCATCAATATCCGCCTCCGAAGCAGCACGCGCAAGTATCGTCATGAGCCCGAGCGCTTCGCGTTCGGCGCTGTGCAATTTCCGACAATTTCGGATATAGAGTCAGATCTCGGGATTGCGTTTAAATGGTTTTCTCATTTGGCACAGGACATGCACGATCATCCGCAAACACGTGACCGACCAAGAAGAAGGTTGTAGCGCACCTCACCACAACATCCAGCCGCCGCGGAACAATCATTTCGCCTCGAACTTGCTTATTGCCGGTCACCACAACCGGAGCCATCGATGTCTGACGGGCTGCCCAGGATACCTGCTGCGACCGCGCTTGCCCTGGTGACGACCGCTCCGGCTCCGCCCGTTACCGAGGAGGGCAAAGTGACGGATTTGCTACTCCACGACGGTGGTCGTCATCCCCGATCACCTGCGCCGGTCGTCGCCCGTGTGGTGCAAGGTCGGCAACATCGCGCCCACAAGGAGATTTCCGATGTCTGAAGCCAGTCAGGAAAAGTTGGATGCATTCTTGGGGAAAATGGTCGGCGATCTCGGTGCGATCGCTACGGGCGCGGGAGTCGTGCTGGGAGACAGACTCGGCCTGTTCAAGGCATTGCGCGAAGGCGGCAAGATGACGGCCGCCGAACTTTCGACACGCACCGGCACCCAGGAACGCCTTGTAAGGGAATGGCTTTCCGGGCAGGCGGCTGCGGGCTACGTCGACTACGATGAAGCCAACGACCAGTTCTATCTCAACGCCGAGCAGGAGCTGGTGTTCGCCGATGAAGATAGCCCGGCCTTCATGGCTGGCGCATTCGAGTTCTTGTCCGCGCTGTGGCTCGATGAAGAAAAGGTGAGGCAGGCATTCCAGTCCGGCAAGGGCGTCGCGTGGCACGATCATAGCGCGTGCCTGTTTCGCGGTACGGAACGGTTCTTCCGTCCAGGCTACAATGCCAATCTGATCGACTCCTGGCTGCCGGCCTTGGAGGGCGTCGTCGAGAAGCTCGAACGCGGCGTGGACGTCGCGGATGTCGGATGCGGTCATGGCGCATCGACCGTGCTCATGGCGCGTGCTTTCCCCAATTCGCGCTTCGTCGGCTTCGACTATCACGCCCCTTCGATCGAGCGCGCCCGCAAGGCCGCCGAGGAAGCCGGCGTCGGCGCCAACACGCGCTTCGAGGTCGCGGCCGCCAAGACCTATCCCGGCACCTATGACCTCGTCGCTTTTTTCGACTGCCTTCACGACATGGGCGACCCGGTGGGCGCCGCCACCCATGTCCATGGGTCGCTCAAGCCGGATGGCACGTGGATGATCGTCGAGCCGTTCGCGCATGATCATCTAGCGGCGAACCTCAATCCCGTCGGACGCGTCTACTATGCCGCTTCCACGTTCCTGTGCACGCCTGCGTCCGTGTCACAGGAGGTCGGGCTCGGGCTTGGCGCCCAGGCAGGCGAGGCGAGGCTGCGCAAAGTGGTAACCGGTGGCGGCTTCAAGCGATTCCGTCGTGCCGCGGAGACGCCGTTCAACTTGGTGCTGGAGGCCCGCCCCTAGCGCGGCCGTTGCTAGCTAGAAATTGCAGCTCATCGCATTTGGTGAATATCATCGCCAAAATTCCGGACGCAGGCTTATTGGGCAAATTTTCAAGCGCGTCACTCACCCTGAGATCAGATTGGAGTTGGTAAACGCCGACAGTAGTGAAGGCACGCGCAGCCAAGCTCGCCGCCTAAGGGTGCTCTCAGATTATCCGACGTCCGACGACCCGCACCGGGCTGCGGCGGCAGATTCTTTACCTCCTGCGGCACAAGGCCAGCAGCCTCGTTGTAGGCGTATTCCCGCCCAATTTTTTCTCGACCCACTTACCTGAAGCTCCGCCGTGGCGGGCTGATCGTCTCGGGTCGCTGTCATCATTGCGGCTGGCGTCAAGGCGGACAGCCGGGGCGAAGTCTGGTGGAGATCGGCACCTCAAAGGTCGAGAGGATCTGGACGGAGTTTTAAGCTGACCCGCCGCAGCCGTCACAAACGTAAAGCTCGTCGTACCAGGCGACAATGCAGAAAGCGCCAGGAGCGGCACGCGACCAGTGGCCTATTTGTCAACTCGAATGCGCATTCCACCTTCGCAATGCGTTCCGTCAGTGTCATCTGGATAGCCTCACCGTTTGCAGCTCACGACGCCTTGCGACGCAACGCTGTCTGGTATCCGAGCCATTGGTGAATTTCGCCGGCGATGCGCTCGGCATGGGCGGTGACTTCGGGAATTCCCATCAGTTCGCCAACGCTGCCGCGCGCCAGAGGCCCGCTGACGAAAATGCTGTCGATCGGTCGGCCGGATGTCCCGACCGCACGGCCTTGGCTGTCGGTCGCCAAGCCAAGACCAATCGGGTCCAGCCGGACCAGTCCCATTCGCCCGAGAGCGGCTATCGCGGTGTTGGTCCGGAAAATATCGGCATGCGCCGGCCCGGTTGTGACGATCACCCTGTCGAACGTCTCGATGGTCTGGGTGGGCTGGCGCCTTGGCCGCAGCGTGGCGCGAATGCGCCCGTCGACTTGCTCGGCGGCGGCAATCGATGCGGCGCGATAGGCGAGCGTGCCTTCGGCAACCCGGCGATCGAGCACGGCCGCGATCTGTGGCGCTATGCGGAAGCGATGCACATCCCACAGCGCGCGCAAATGGCGCACGACGCGGCGTTGCTCCGCGAGCGGCAGGGCCTGCCAGATGATTTGCCCTTGTCGCCGGACAGCGTCGAGCACCGGGTGCCAGCCTTCGCCCTGCTGCGCGGCGGTTGCGATGGTCGACCGGATACGCCTGAGAAGCACGGTGGCGCTGCGTGCCGGCAGGCCGGTGAAGTCGCCGATCGGATCGGCATGCATAGCCGCATGGCCTCGCGACCGGTAGCCATGGCGCGAAAGTGCTGTGATGCGACCGCGATGGCCATTGCGGTCGAGCGTTGCGATGACATCCGCCGACGTCAGTCCAGTGCCAACGACAAGCACATGGTCATCACGTCCGATCGCTTCCAGCCTTTCGAGATCATAGGGATTGGCCACAAGCCCGACTGCGCCAATCACGGACTGCAGCGGCAATGGCAAGGCCGGTGGCGGATGCGTCGTCGCAATCACCAGCGCGTCCGCTGCGAGCGTTCCTCCATCAGCGAGGATCAGATGGTAGCCCTCGCCACTGAGCTCGGCTGACGCAACCGCGGATCTGACATGGCGGATCGTTTTACCGAACAGAAAGGGCTGAAGATGGGATTGCACGTAGCGCCCGAAAACGCGACGCTGCGGGTAGAGCGCTCCATTGGCGGCAATGGCCTCGGGATCGTCCGCAATGGCGCCAGTTTGCTCCAGCCAGTCGGCAAAGTGGCTGTCCTGGCCGGAGATCAGCGTCATCCTCGACGCCGGCACATTGATGCGGTGTGAAGGATCGGGCGTCGAATAGGCCAGGCCATAGCCGAGCCCCTCTCTGGGCTCGACGACCACGATATCGGCAGCTCCGGCGGGCAGAAGCCGCGCAAGATGAAACGCAGTCGCCGCACCGGAGAAGCCGCCGCCGATGATGACTACGACCGGCCCTCTGCCCGATTCTCTGGCGCTCAAGATTGACTCGCGCGCAGCGCCGACGGTCGATGGTCGCCGGCCACCGTTTCGCCAAAAGGCCCCATGTTCACGGCCGTCGGTCGGGTCGAGATTTCATGATCGAGCGGCAATAGCGGTAGCACCAGTTCGCCAAAACGATAGGCTTCCTCCAGATGCGGATAACCGGAGAGGATGAAGGTATCGATGCCGATACGCCGGTATTCGTCGATCCGTTCCGCCAGCGTGGCCGCATCGCCGACCAGGGCGGTGCCGGCGCCGCCGCGAACCAAGCCGACGCCGGCCCACAAGTTCGGACTGATTTCCAGCTTGTCGCGACGACCGCCATGCAGGCGACTCATGCGCGACTGGCCGACGGAATCCATGCGCGCGAAAACCTTCTGCGCCTCGGCGATCGTCCTATCGTCGAGGCGGCTGATCAGCCGGTCGGCATCGGCCCATGCCTCGTCATTGGTTTCGCGGACGATGACATGCAATCGGATTCCAAAACTCACCGCTCGTCCCGCCTTCTCGGCAAGGCCGCGCACATGGTCAACCTTTGCGGCGACGTCGGCCGGCGGTTCGCCCCAAGTCAGATACTTGTCGATCTGTTCGGCGGCGACCGCGTTGGCCGCCTCTGATGAGCCGCCGAAATAGAGCGGCGGATGTGGCGTCTGCACGGGCGGAAACAGCAGCCGGCCATCCTCGATCCGGAAATGCTTGCCTTTGAAAGCGACGGTTTCGCCGCGCAGCACGGCCTTGTAGATGTCGAGGAATTCCCGCGTCACCTCATAGCGCTCGTCATGGCTGAGGAAGATGCCGTCGCCCTTGTTCTCGACCGGGTCGCCGCCGGTGACAACATTGATTAGCAGGCGTCCGCTGGAAATGCGGTCGAGCGTCGAGGTCATGCGCGCGGCGAGCGTCGGAGATTGCAGGCCCGGCCGGACGGCGACAAGAAAGCGAAGCCGCTGCGTCAGCGGCGCCAGAGCCGACGCCACGACCCAGCTGTCCTCGCAACTGCGTCCGGTCGGCAGCAGCGCGCCATAGTAGCCGATGGCATCAGCGGCCTTGGCGACCTGGGTGAGGTAGGGCAAGTCGACCGCCCTGCCCCCCTCGGAGGTGCCGAGATAGCGGCTGTCGCCATGGGTCGGAAGAAACCACAGGACCTTGATCCTGTCGGGAGTGGCAATGCTCATGAATAGTCCTCTGTGACTTGGCGCGCCTTGCTCAGCTCCAGGCATGGAGCGGCGGATTGACGTCGTTGAGGTAGTAGTTGCCCAGGATCGCGTATTTCCAGCGCACCGGATCGTGCAGCGTGTGGGTGCGGGCGTTGCGCCAATGCCGGTCGAGATTGTGCTCGGCCAGCGTCGAGCGCGTGCCGGCGAGCTCGAACAGCTTGTTGGTGGCATTGATGGCGATCTCGGTGGTGAGGATCTTGGATTCCGCCACAGCGATCTGCGCTTCAGCGACGGTCTTCTCATTCGGGTCGGCGACAGCGCGATCGACGGCAAGCCCGGCCTTTTCCAGAACTGCCTCTGCCGCATTGGCGCGCAGACGAAGGTCGCCGATCGCCTGGATCGTATAAGGATCCTGCCAGGCATGATCGACGCCGCTGTCTATCCAGGCGCGCGACTTGGTACGCACGAAATCGACCGTCTCGTCGATCGCCGCCTTGGCGATGCCGAGATCGACGGCGGCCTGGATGATCTGGAAGATGGCTCCGTCGGCCGTCGGCCGGTCGTAACCCTTATAGCCGGGAACCAGATGCGTCTTCGGCACCTTGACATTGTCGAGCAAGACCGTGCCGGACAACGTCGTCTTCTGGCCGAAGCTCGACCAGTCGTCGATGACCGTCAGTCCGGGCGCGCCGCGATCGGCGATGGCATACCAGGCGCGGCCCTCGTCATCGAGCGCCACGATCGGGACCAGGTGCGCGAGTAGCGCGCCGCTCGAATAGAATTTCTGACCATTGACGACGACATGGTCACCGGCGTCGACGAACTTGGTTTCGAAGTCGGCCGCCCGCTTCGAGCCGAACTCGGAGAACGCGTTGCCGAAGCGGGTGCCGGACAACACCTCGGCGAAAAGCAGCTTCTTCTGGGCCTCGTCGGAGACGGTGCGGATGGCGGCGACGACGCCGAGATGGTTCTGCGGAATCTGGCCCAGCGACGGATCGGCCGCCGAGATGATGGTGATCACTTTCGACAGCGTCATATAGGAGAGCTCCGGCCCGCCATAGGCTTTCGGCACGTTGATCGACCACAGGCCGCTCTGCGAAAACGCATCGAGCTCTCGCTTCGGCCAGAGGCGTTCACGGTCCCGCTTGGAGGCATCCTTGGCGAATTCCGCGGCCAGTTTTTCGGCGACAGCGATCGCCTCGGCGTCGGTCCTGATAACATGCGCCTTGGCTGACGGACGCTCGACCGGTGGCACGGCGCTGCGGATATCGGACGGCTGCTTCGATTGGATGGTCATGCTGCGGTCTCCTTGGGGAAATGGTCGGATGGAAGCGGCGAGCCGCCGAGATAGTAGGTCTTGATGTCAGTGCGCTGGCGCAGGTCGGCAGCCGATCCTTCGAGGACGCTGACGCCGTTCTCGAGCACGGTGGCGCGGTCGGCGTATTTCAGCGCGACCGCCGAATTCTGTTCGGCAACGAGGATCGAAAGGCCTTCGTCGCGGTTTAGCCGTTTCAGGGCGCTGAAGATCTCGTCGACGATTAGCGGCGCGAGCCCCATCGACGGCTCGTCCAGAACAAAGAGCTTCGGCCGCGACATCAGGCCCCGGCCGATCGCCGTCATCTGCTGCTCGCCCCCGGAAGTGAGGCCGGACCGGGTTCGCCGCTTCTCGGCGAGCCTTGGGAAAAGTGAATAGACACGATCGAGGTCGGCCTTGACGCCGGTGCGAGAGGACGAGCGTCCGAGCGCGCCGGTGAAGAGGTTCTCTTCGACCGTCAGCGAACGGAAGCAATGCCGGCCCTCGAGGACCTGGACGAGGCCGCTGCGGACGAGTTGCGAGGGGCTTGTCCTTGAAACATCCTCGCCATCGAAGGTGATCCGACCGGCGCTAACAGTGCCGCGCTCGGCCGGGAGGAGATTGGACACCGCTCGCAGCAGCGTCGTCTTGCCGGCGCCGTTGGAGCCGAGCAACGCGACGATCTGACCTTTGCCGACCGTCAGGTCGACGCCATGCAGGGCGGCGATGGCGCCATTATAGACGGCTTCCACGCTGGCAACTGACAGGATCGGGTTTTCCGGGCTAGACATCGATGACTCCGCTGGGAAGCTGGATGGCGCGGCCGGCCAGATTGTCGGCCGCGCCATGGCAAACTCAGTTGCTGACCACCGCTTCGGCGTCTTCGGCCGTGCGGATCTTGATGCCCTTCTCGCTGGCATAAGCCTCGGACGACTTCTCGATGATCGGGCGCAGCAGCTTCCAGTCGGGCGCGATCCAGTCGGACACGACGTTCCACTTCTTGCCGTTCCACTGCTGGAAGGTCACGTAGCCGTCACCCTCGTGATTGTCCCAGGAGACATTGATCGAGTGGAATAGGTCCTTGGCGCCGAGCGCCTCGACGCGCGCCGGATCGAGCTTGAGATGCTCGAAGCCCCAGCGGACTTCGTCTCCGGTCAGCGTGCGGGTACCGAACTTGGCCTGTGCGATGCGGACCGCCTCGACATTGAGGATACCGTTGACGATGCCGAGATTGTGGTAGACCAAGCCGATGCGGCTCTTGTCCTCGAGATTGCCTTTGCCGTCGCCGTAGACCGTTTTGACGATCTCTTGGACCACCGGATACTGCTCGCCCGAGGCCTGGGTGGTGATGGCCGTATAGCCCTTGGCGGCATCGCCCGCGGGGATCACGTCCTCTTCGGAATTCGACCAGACATTGCCGACAATGTGATCGGCTGGGAACCCGGTCTTCTGCGCAGTCTTCAACGCTACGGGGTTCATCACGCCCCAGCCGCGCAGCACCACATAGTCGGGACGCTCGCGACGGATCGTCAGCCATTGTGCCTGCTGCTCGTTGCCCGGATGCGGAACCTCGATCTGCGACAGTTCGAAGCCGTATTTCTGCGCCAGCAGCTCGTAGATCGGGATCGTCTCCTTGCCGTAGGGCGAGCCGTGATAGAGCACCACGATCTTCTTGCCCTTGAGCTTGTCCAGGCTGCCTTCCTTGGAAGCGATGTAGTTCACGATGCCGGAAGTCTCGCTGTAGGGATTGAGCAGCAGCGGGAAGACGTAAGGGAACACGCGCCCGTCCGTGGTGTCGGTGCGGCCGTGGTTGATGGTGATCAGCGGCACCTTGTCGTCAGTGATGCGGTCGATCATGGCGTAGGCGATGCCGACCGAAAGCGGGTTCCAGGCGGCGATACCCGGATTGCTCTTCAATCGTTCGTAGACCTCGACGCCCTTCTCGACCTCATACTGGGTCTCGCCTTCGCTCCAGGTCAGCTTGACGCCGTTGACGCCACCGTCGCGGATGTTGATCAGGTTGAGGTAGTCGATGAAGCCGCCGAAGAAGCCGGTGCCGCCGGCGGCATAGGGGCCGACGCGATAGCTCTGCAGGGGGAAATACTGTTCGTCGGCGTGGACAGCCGTCGCGCCGAGCACGAAGGCCGTGGCGATCGCGGCTTTCTTGAGATGACTGAAGAAGGTCATGAGTTGCGTCTCCTGAGGTGTGGGTCCGTGAGAGGATGTCGAGCGGCGCTCAGCTGGACCTTGAGCCGATCCGTCGTTTCAGGCGGCCGAAGAGGGCCGACAGCCCGTTCGGTTCCGCGATGAGGAAGATGATGATGAGTGCGCCGAGCACGATGCGCTGGCTCATGTCGAGCACGCCCGAATCGAACAGGCCGCCAAACGCGAAGGCGCCGATCCGGGACAGAAGAAGCGGGAAGACGACGATGAAGGCCGCGCCCAGAAACGCACCGCGCTTCGAAGCCAGTCCGCCGACGATGATGATGAACAGGATCTGGAAAGAGCGGTCGAGGTTGAAGCCGGCCGGCTCTACGGTGCGCAGGTAGGTGAAGGCCCACAGCACACCCGCGACGCCGATAATGAAGGACGAGATGGCGAAAGCCAGCAGCTTGGTTCGCAGCACCGGCACGCCGATGACGCGCGCCGCCGTTTCATTGTCGCGCACGGCAATGAAGTTGCGGCCAGTGGCGCTGTTGACCAGCCGCCAGACAAGAGCGGTGAGCACGATGACCGTGGTGACCGAAAGCAGGTAGCGGCCGGTCGCGCCATCGAGCGAAAATCCCGCGACGGTAAGGCGCGGCGCGGAAATAACCCCGGACGGATTGTAGTTGGAGAACCAGCCGAACTTGGTCAACGCCCATTGCACGAAGAACTGGGCGGCGAGTGTCGAGACGGCGAGATAGAAGCCGCGCAGTCGCAGGCTCGGCAAGCCGAACGCGACGCCGATTCCGGCGGCCGAAAGCCCGGCCAGAATCATAGTTGCCGCCAGAGGTAGTCCTTCGACCCGCAGGTTGAAATTATAGGCGGCGAAAGCGCCGACAGCCATGAAGGCGGAGGAGCCAAGCGAAAGCTGGCCACAGTAGCCGGTCAAGAGGTTGAGGCCGACCGCCGCCAGGCTGAGCGCCAGGAACGGCAGCAGGATTGCCTCGACGAGATAGCTCGACGCATAGGCGGGGATCAGGCCGTAGCCGACGACGATCAGCACGGCCGGCAGAGCTAATCTCTGCCAGTCGATTGGAGGCCTTTCGGCATCGAGCGCTTGCACGGCCATCGGTCAAACCCTTTCGACGGTTTTCTGGCCAAACAGGCCGGATGGGCGCACCAGCAGGACCACTAGGGCCAGCGCATAGGCGAACCAGCCTTCGATGCCGCCGCCGACGAAGGGGCCGAGATAGACCTCAGCGAGTTTTTCGCTGGCGCCGATGATGAGGCCGCCGACGATGGCGCCGAGAATGGAATCGAAGCCACCAAGCACCAGCACCGGCAGCGCCTTCAGCACGATCAGCGACAGCGAGAACTGGATACCGAGACGGGCGCCCCACAGCAGCCCTGCGACAAGCGCCACGAACCCCGCGGCCGTCCACACCGTTCCCCATATCCGGGGCAGCCGCAGCCCGACGGCAAGTGCTGCAAACTGGTCGTCGGCGACGGCGCGAAATGCCAGCCCGATCCGGGTCCAGTAGAAGAATGCGCTCAAGCCCGCCACGATCGCCGCCGCAATGCCTGCGGCGAGAAGGTCAAACGACGAGATCAGGATGCCGACGACCTCGAAGGGCGTGTCGTCTATGCCGAGATCGAGCCCGTGCACCTGCGTGCCCCACATCAGCTGGGCAGCGCCCTCGATGATGTAGGACAGGCCGAGTGTGGCCATGAACAGCGTCATCGGCGAGCGATTGACCAGCGGCCTCAGCACAGACCGCTCGATGGTGAAGCCCAGCGCGACCATGACCGCGAAGGTGATGAGCAGCGAAAGCGCGAAGGGGATGCCGCGTTCGACGAGGCTGACAAAGGTGAGCGCTGCGAACAGCACCATCGACCCTTGCGCGAAGTTCAGCACGCCCGACGTCTTGTAGATCAGCACGAAACCGATGGCGACAAGCGAATACATGACACCAGAGAGCAGGCCGCCGAGCAGCACTTCGATGACGAAGAGGAAATCATAGTAGCTCATCAGATGTCCTCGCCATTCTCGCCCACGGCGGTGCCGATATAGGCCCGGATCACTGCCGGATCGGCCCTGACCTCGGCCGGCGTCCCGTCTGCGATCTTGCGGCCGTAGTCGAGCACGGCGACCCGGTCGGAGAGTCCCATGACCACGCCGATATCGTGCTCGATCAGGATGATGGTGACGCCGTGTCGGTCGCGCGCGGCGCGCACAAACCCGGCCATCTCGGCTTTCTCGGTCGCCGTCATACCGGCCATCGGCTCGTCGAGCAGCAGGATCTTGGGCTCGGCGACCAGGGCGCGGGCCAGTTCGACCCGCTTCTGCAGGCCGTAGGGCAGCGTCGTGACCAGGCGGTCGGCGACGGCCTCAAGATGCAGGAAGGCGATTACCTGGTCGACCTTTTCGGCGATTCCCGCATCTTCACGCCGGGCGCGTGGCAGACTGGCAATGTGTTCGACGAAGCTGGCGCGCCTGGTGTAGACGCGGCCGGACGCGACGTTGTCGCGCACGGAGAGACCGCCGAACAGTGCCAGGTTCTGGAAGGTTCGTGCAACGCCCAGTCGCGCCAGACGACTCGCCGGCACCCGGGAGAAGGACTGGCCGCCGATCGCAATTGTGCCGTGGTCGGCATGATAGAGGCCGCTGATGATGTTGATCAGCGAAGATTTGCCGGCGCCGTTGGGGCCGATCACCGCGCGGATCTCACCGCCTTTGACCTCGAGATCAATGTCGCTCAGCGCCTTGACGCCGCCAAAGGAAATGCCGATCCCGCTCAATGCGAGAACCGCATCCGGCCGTAACGAGAGGCATGCCGGACGCCTGTCGCCGACGAGGTTAGTCACCGCGAGGATGGCGGAAATTTCGGGCGCGCGCTCGTATGCGGCGGCTCCCAGCGAAGCACCAATCATGAAACGTCCCTGATTTGAAGGAGAGCTGGCAGCGGCCCGAGCGGCCGCGCCTGACCTATTCCGCGGCGACAAGTTCCCTGTCGCGAGCCTCTTCCAGTTCGCGCACCAGTGGAATGACGCGCTTGCCGAAGAACTCGACCTCTTCCTGGAAATGCAGGAAGCCGAGCAGGATCAGGTCGGCGCCGGCATCCTTGAGCTTTAGGATGCGTTCAGCGATCTGTTCCGGCGTGCCGATGAGATTGCTGCGGAAGCCGTCATTGTATTGCACGAGATCCTCGAAGGAGGATTTCGCCCAATTGCCTTCTCCTTCCGGCGAGGCCTTGCCGGCATTCTTGACCTGATCGGCAAAACCCTGGACTGCCTCGGGATTGGCCTTGGCGATGATCTCGTCGAGCACTGCGCGCGCCTCTGCCTCGGTCTCGCGAGCGATGGCGAAGGCATTGACGCCGATCTTGACCTTGTGGCCATTGGCCTTCGCCTTGGCGCGGATGTCGTCGACCTGCTTCCGGATCTCCTCCGGCGTGTTGCCGTTGGTGAAATACCAGTCGGAGACACGAGACGCCATGTCGCGCGCGGCGCGCGACGAGCCGCCCTGAAAAATCTCGGGCAAGGGCTCGATCGGCTTCGGCTTCATCGAATAGTTGGTGAAGCGGTAGAAATCGCCCTTCAGCGTGAAACTGTCCTCGGTCCAGATGCCACGCAGCGCTCGGATAAATTCCTCCGACCGGCGATAGCGCTCGTCATGGTCGAGCCAGAGTTCACCAATGGCGGCGAACTCGCCGCGGAACCAGCCGCTGACGACATTGACGGCGACGCGGCCATTAGTCAGGTGGCTGATGGTAGCGATCTGCTTGGCCGCCAGCGCAGGATTCCACGGGCCGGGCAGGATCGCCGCGATGACCTTCAGCGTTGTGGTGGCGGCAAGCAAGGCATGGCTGAACGACACCGATTCGTGCTGGTTGTCGGCGCCGTAGCCGGCGGTGAAGCGTATCTGGCTCAGCGCGTAATCGAAGCCATTGGCCTCGGCGATCTGGGCGAGTTTACGGTTGTACTCGATATCCCAGCCGGTCCGCTGCTCGATGTTGGAGATGACCAGTCCGCCCGAGACATTCGGAACCCAGTAGGCGAATTTGAGGCTGTCGGAATGCGAGGCCATGTCGTTGTTCCCTTTTTTGATTGATTCAGCCGACGCGCGTGGCGACGGCATCGTTCGCATGACTGGAATTGAGCAAGGACACCGCTTCGCTAGCGGCCCTTGAAATGCGCTCGATGATGGCCGCACCGGCGATCTCGCCTTCGATGAAATCGTCGGGCGCGCCGTAGACGCCGGTCGGGACGGTGACGGCACCGAAAAAGCCGAACAATGGCCGGAGCTGATGTTCGAGCACCAGGCCATGGTATGGGCTGCCACCGGTCGCCGCGAGCAGCACGGTCTTGCCGGTCAGCGCACGATAATCAACGAGATCGAACAGGTGTTTGAGGGCGCCGGTGTAGGAAGCCCGATAGACAGGCGTTCCGACCACGAGCAGGTCGGCCTTCTCGACACGCTGGATGATCGCTTCTCCGGATGCACCGAGTGCGTCGCGGGATAGCCCGGCGAAAAGCGAGGGTGCCGCCTCGGTGATCTCGATCAGACCAGTGTCGGCCGGCACGCGCAACGCGACCGCCTTGACCAGCGCGTTCACCACCGCGGTGGTGCGGGATGGTGTGTTTACGCCGCCCGATATTCCGAGAACCGATAGCCGTGCCAAGTCATCAATCTCCACACTTTGCATGGGCGCTAGGCCAGCAACCAAACTCAAGCCAAACGATATTCTATAAAATCTGTAGAGATAAGGTACTTTGTTCTGATGTTTTCGCGTCAATGGGAAAAACGGCGCTGTTGGCCGCATGGCAAGGGCCAAGCTTCACTGCCCCTCGTATGATGCGATGGGCACCCTCAGCCCTAGTCGGTCTTCTAGCTGGCAGCAGGGGTCGCCTTGGTCCTTCAAAGTTTCGCGGCTTGCTCGGATCCATTGGGGCGAGATGGCCGCACGGATTACGACGAGTACCTCATGGCCGGTTCACACGTCTTGCCAGACTTGGTTTCTACGGACGAGGTGGCAGTCCAGAGCGCCGTGCCTTCCCTGCGCGCGGTTGACGCGTCGGCCCCGAAGCGTTTGGCGCAGGCCCGGCACCAGTCTAAGGGCCCGAGCCCGGTGTACGAGGCTCATTTGGGCGACGGCCGCCCAGACCGCGACGACTTGGCCGGCTCTCATCGCGACTGTATCTGTGTGCAAAAAAGGGCACCCCGATTGAATCCGGATTACCTTTATGCCGCTGACAGCCCTGTGCCTGCGGTCTGCACGCGCCCTGCCGCCGCCAGCAGGTCGGTGGGTGATCAGGCCAGGGATGTTTCGCTCGGCATCGACGATGACGTCAGGGCGATACGATTTCAAGGGAAAGAAGCCGCTTGAGCCGGTAGGCTAGCAGGCCGATCCCTGACATGCCGCTGCCGCGCGGATCACCAGGTGCCCGCACCGCCTCGGACCGGCAAGCTGAAAAAAACGGGTAGCTAGGCGCCGACAGCGGACCGTCCATCTTCGGCACTGAAGCCTAGGAAGCAGTTATTCCGGGACGGATCTCCGTCAAGCCGGAGTGTCATGCAAAAGGTCGCACACTTGGAGTATGACTGCGCTGTGAAAAATGGCGAAGCCATGAACGAGCTGAAAGACACGCCTATTCCCGCCATTTCCGATTTCCCATCGTCCTGATGCCTCGTCTGCTTTAGCTGATAACGGGCCAGTGCGAGACGGGCGGCATTTATCTCCGGACGGATGCGACCTCAGGATAGGGACGGGCAACTTTAGCCTCTTCTGGCAGGGTTTGCATGGTCCTTTCTTGCCGTCCTTACGGTTGGATACACGACACCTCGAGCACCGCTGCATCTGATTATTCTGGCGGGCATCGCAGCTGGTGCGGTTACATACGGCAGTGCATATGCTGCTTTTGAACCTCGTGCCCTTCGGGACGCCGGATTGAAACTTGCATGGCCCTGCGCTCCAACCCACAGGTGCCGACTCTGGCTACTTCCTCGTCATAAAAAAGCCGGTCGCGCGGGGCGAGCTAAGGTAAGGGGCAACAAATGCCTACGCTGCTCCCGCGATAATGGCGTTAAGCTCTTCGATGGTGAGGCACTGCTTTGTCCGGTGCACCATCCGGTGGCAATTGGAGCACAGCGTTGCCAGATCCTCGATGGTCGTAACCTCGCCCTTTCCGTCCCGGCCGGAGAGCGGGTCAACGCGGTGGCATTCGATGTAATCCTTGCCGTGTTCGCCGTAGAAATCCTCGAAGTGGAAATGGCATGACTGGCAGATGCTCCCATAGTAGGCCTTTGCATCAGCAACGATGTTCGCGTTTCGCCTGATCCGAACCAACTTCGGCCCGGCACCGCCCGCCCAGTACCTCTGCACTGAGGATTTGACGGGTTGGGTGGGTTGAAGAGTGGGCACGCTGTTGATGGTTGACAAGCAGTTCGCTGCTGCGGGCGAGGGGCCCGGCTGCCTGCCGCTTCGTGGAAATGAGTTTGGAGGTAGCGCTTGTCCAAAAAAAGCGCCGTTAACGAAATTTTTTAACACTCCAATGCTTGACGCGAGACTGGAGGCGTGAGGTGATCGATGGGTGACTCAAACATATGCGCGTTTCCGCTGCATCGTCGGCGGAAATTGGTCGAAGACATCGTCCGGAAGAACGGGGAGGAGGCCAATGCCTTCTGGCGCAGCACCGTGAAGACAATTCTCGTCCAGCTGTCCGTATTAGGAATTGCACCGGGGCTCGCCGAACAGGAAATTGGAACGCTTCTCCGTGCTGTCTTAGGTGATATATCCACCCGGTCTGCGAAAGTCGCACAATAGCATCGGCTCACGAGGAAGGATTGCCGCGTGAAGAAGCTATCAAGCGACATCCGGAACTGACCCCTCGGCGACACTTAAAACTGCCCCCCTTGGTTGATGGACTGTGGCTCGGTCCCGGCGTCCACAGGAGGGACCCGCGCGTAGCGGAGCGCCTCCACGCGGCTGGCGGAGCGGAGCGCGGGAGGTACCTGTGGGCTCCGGGGTGCCGGCACGCCGGGGCGCAAATCTGTCGGCTATCGTGCGTCATGAGCCTTCTCCAGGTTGAGGTTGGCTGAGTTGAAGATACCGGCACGGCGCTTCTCGCGCAGGCGGTAGCTGTCGCCGCGGATCGTGATGACATGGCTGTGATGGAGCAACCGGTCGAGGATGGCTGTGGCCACGACCGGATCGCCGAATACCTCGCCCCATTCGCCGACGTACCGGTTCGACGTGATGAGCAGACTGCCGCGCTCGTAATGCCTGGAGACGAGCTGGAAGAACAGGTGCGCCGCGTTGGGGTCGAACGGCAAATACCCGAGTTCGTCGACGATCAGCAGCTTGGGCTTTGCATAGAACGCCAGGCGCTCTTCGAAGCGGCCCTCCTGATGCGCCTTGGCGAGGGCGGCAACCAAGGCCGGGGCGGCAACGAACAGCACCGAGTATCTTTCGCGGATGGCATCCGGCCGAGCGCGAGGGATACGATGTGTTGGCAGAAGGCCTGAAATGTGCCGGGATTATCGGAGTTCGGATGCTGTGATGCTTTGGTCGGGCATCGGGTTCATTCCGATCCTATGGTCCACGCCGATCCTCAAGGCCCTAAGCGAGTGATTCAGATGAACAAGGCGGCTCCTAGGTCGCTCTCCAGTACCGAAGGTAAAAAATAGCCGCACTTCGCAAATCCGCATCCCGCCCTCAACGCTTCGGCGCGTCGAGAGCCGGCCTAATGGCACTCGCCGCATTGACAGAGTACGTAATCAGCGGGCCGGGCGGGCATCGTTCTCGGTCTATCCGGTGTCACCCTCCTGGTCGGTTCCAGCTCCGGGAGTTTTTCCGGCAGGCATGATCGAGGCGACCGCCAAATGCCACCACCGTCGCTGAAGTGCTGTCGCCCTGGGCGCTGGCAGACTCACACCCAACCTCACACTTGAACGGGGCAAGCCGCCGACGTTCGTTGAGACGCTCTGTACGACACCGCCGGTAGTCAAAACGCTGCAACAGATCCTTCACATCAATTTACAAGATCTTCACGACCGCCAGCCGTTGACAGTGGTAGGGTCACCGCAAGTCTGAGGTCCGGCACGGCTAACAAAAGTAATGCCGACCATTCTCGGACCGCCGCACAGCACGCAACGACGGGTTAACAGCAATAGTAAAGAAGAGCGGTCATCTTGGTTGAAGGTCATAGGGGTATTGGTCTGCTATACGTTCAAGCAGCTCAGTGTCCTGGTCTTCAACGTCATTCGCTGCCGCAGCGCCTGCCGGTCACCTTCCGCCCTTTCCATCGCTTAGAGAGTGAAGTGCCACCATGTCCGAACAACCCTTGCCGACGCTGCCGATGTGGCGCGTCGATCACATCGAGCCCTCGCCCGAGATGTTGGCGCTATGCGCCAATGGTCCGATCCACCGCGTGCGCTTCCCGTCCGGGCATGAAGGCTGGTGGGTGACAGGCTACGACGAGGCCAAGGCGGTGCTGTCCGACGCGGCGTTCCGACCCTCGGGAATGCCGCCAGCGGCATTCACCCCGGATTCCGTGATTCTCGGTTCGCCGGGGTGGCTGGTTTCGCACGAGGGGGGGGAGCATGCCCGGTTACGCACGATCGTGGCGCCGGCCTTCAGCAACCGCAGGGTGAAGCTGCTCGTGCAGCAGGTCGAGGCGATCGCCGCGCAGTTGTTCGAGACGCTGGCGGCCCAGCCCCAGCCCGCCGACCTGCGGCGCCACCTCTCCTTTCCGCTTCCGGCCATTGTCATCAGCGCGCTGATGGGCGTGCTCTACGAGGATCACGCCTTTTTCGCCGGGCTGTCCGACGAGGTGATGACGCACCAGCATGAAAGCGGCCCGCGCAGCGCGTCGCGCCTGGCCTGGGAAGAACTGCGCGCCTACATTCGCGGCAAGATGCGGGACAAGCGCCAGGATCCGGGCGACAACCTGCTGACGGATCTGCTCGCGGCGGTCGACCAGGGCAAGGCAACCGAGGAAGAGGCGATCGGCCTGGCGGCGGGCATACTGGTGGCGGGGCACGAGAGCACTGTCGCGCAGATCGAATTCGGTTTGCTGGCCATTTTCCGCCATCCGCAACAGCGCGAACGTCTGGTCGGCGATCCGTCCCTGGTGGACAAGGCGGTGGAGGAAATCCTGCGCATGTACCCGCCGGGCGCGGGCTGGGACGGCGTCATGCGCTATCCGAGGACCGACGTGACCATCGCGGGCGTGCATATTCCCGCGGAGAGCAAGGTGCTGGTAGGCCTGCCGGCGACGTCGTTCGATCCGCGCTATTTCGACGACCCGGAAATCTTCGACATTGGACGCGACGAAAACCCGCACCTGGCGTTCTCCTACGGGCCGCACAACTGCGTCGGGGCGGCGCTGGCCAGGCTGGAACTCAAGGTGGTGTTCGGTTCGATCTTCCGGCGCTTTCCCGCGCTACGCCTGGCCGTGGCGCCCGAAGAATTGAAGTTGCGCAAGGAGATCATCACGGGCGGGTTCGACGAGTTCCCGGTGCTCTGGTGATGCGCGGACGCCGCCGGGGATCGCGATCTTCTCCGCAATTTGCCGGGGCGCCTGGCGCGCCGGTCTGATCAGCCAGCCAACAGGTAACCAGGATGGACGTGCAAGAAACCACAGCAGCATGCCGGGACGCCTTTGCCGAACTGGCGTCGCCAGCGTGCATCCACGACCCGTATCCGTTCATGCGGTGGTTGCGCGAGCACGATCCGGTGCATCGCGCGGCCTCGGGCCTCTTTCTGTTGAGCCGCCACGTCGACATTTACTGGGTGCTCAAGGCCACGGGCGATGCGTTTCGGGGACCGGCGCCGGGCGAACTGGAGCGCTATTTCCCGCGTGCGGCGACCAGCCTGTCGCTCAATCTGCTGGCGTCCACGCTAGCGATGAAGGACCCCCCGACGCATACGCGTCTGCGCCGGCTGATCTCGCGCGATTTCACCATCCGCCAGATCGACAACCTGCGGCCGAGCATCGGGCGCATCGTCGCAGCGCGCCTGGACAGCATGGCGCCCGCGCTGGAGCGCGGGGAGGCGGTGGATTTGCATGGGGAATTCGCGCTGGCCTTGCCCATGCTGGTCTTCGCCGAACTGTTCGGCATGCCCCAGGATGACGTGTTCGGGCTCGCCGCCGGAATCGGCGCCATTCTCGAAGGCCTAAGCCCGCGCGCCAGCGATCCCCAGCTCGCCGCGGCGGACGAGGCCAGCGCCAAGGTGCATGCCTACTTCGGCGACCTCATACAGCGCAGGCGCACCGATCCCCGCCACGACATCGTGTCGATGCTGGTCGGCGCACACGACGACGATGCCGACACGCTGTCGGATGCGGAGTTGATCAGCATGCTGTGGGGCATGCTGCTGGGCGGCTTCGCCACCACTGCTGCGAGCATCGACCATGCGGTCCTGGCGATGCTGGCCTATCCCGAACAGCGACACTGGCTGCAGGGGGACGCCGTGGGGGTGAAGGCATTCGTGGAAGAAGTCCTGCGCTGCGACGCGCCCGCCATGTTCAGCTCCATTCCGCGTATCGCCCAGCGCGACATCGAACTGGGCGGCGTGGTGATTCCGAAGAACGCGGACGTGCGCGTCCTGATCGCGGCCGGCAATCGCGACCCGGACGCGTTCGCCGATCCCGACCGCTTCGATCCCGCGCGGTTCTACGGCACCAGTCCTGGCATGTCGAGCGACGGGAAGATCATGCTGAGCTTCGGCCACGGCATCCACTTCTGCCTCGGTGCGCAACTGGCCCGGGTGCAGTTGGCCGAGAGCCTGCCGCGGATCCAGGCGCGCTTCCCCACGCTGGCATTGGCCGAGCCGCCGACCCGGGAGCCCTCCGCGTTCCTTAGGACGTTCCGCGCGCTGCCGGTGCGGCTGCATGCGCCGGGGAGCTGAGATGCGCGTCGTGGTCGACCAGGATCTGTGCGGAACCACCGGGCAGTGCGTGCTGACGCTGCCGGGCACCTTTCGCCAGCGCGAACCGGACGGCGTGGCCGAAGTGTGCATGGCGACGGTCCCGCCGTCGCTTCACGCCGCCGCGCGGCTCGCGGCCAGCCAGTGCCCGGTCGCCGCCATTCGGGTCATCGAAACCGACGCTGGCGATGACGAGTGCGCCAGCGCCGACCCTGCGCCTTCTCCGGCGGAGGCCGAGCGGCATGCCGCGAAAGACCAACGCAATCCTGAAGGACACGATGGGACGGTTTGAAAGCAAGGTGGCCGTGGTGACCGGCGCCGGCGCCGGCATTGGCAAGGCATGCGCCCTCGCCATCGCGCGCGAGGGCGGCAGAGTGGTGGTGGCCGACATTGATGGCTCGGCGGCCATCGCCTGCACCGCGCAGATCGCGGCCGAAGCGGGCCACGCGCTGGCCCTGGCCATGGACATCGCCGATGCGCAGGCGGTGGCAGCGCTGTTCGAGACGGCGGAGCGGCACTTCGGTGGGGTCGACATGCTGGTGAACAACGCGAGCGCCATGCATCTGACCCCGCGCGACCGCGCGATCCTCGACCTGGACCTGGCGGTATGGGATCAGACCATGGCGACCAATCTGCGCGGCACGCTGCTCTGCTGCCGGCAGGCCATCCCACGGATGATCGCTCGCGGCGGTGGCGCGATCGTCAACATGTCGTCGTGCCAGGGGCTCAGCGGTGACACCGCGCAGACGTCCTACGCCGCGTCGAAGGCGGCGATGAACATGCTGTCGGCCTCGCTCGCCACCCAGTACGGTCATGCGCAGATCCGCTGCAACGCGGTTGCGCCGGGTCTAATCATGACCGGGCGTCTCCTCGCCAAGCTGGACGAGTGCATGCAACGGCATCTGCGCCGGCACCAGCTCCTGCCGCGCGTCGGGCGCCCCGAGGACGTGGCCGGGCTGGTGGCGTTCCTGCTCTCCGACGATGCTGCGTTCATCACCGGCCAGGTCGTGTGCATCGACGGCGGCATGCTGGCGCATGTGCCGACGTACGCCGACGGTGGCAACAGCCGCGCCGCGCGGCCTGCCGGCGACACCGCCGAAGCGGCCGCGGCGCCGGGCTGCTGATGGACATGCTGCTCAACCCGCTGAACCGTCGGCACCGGCTGCGGGACGACATCCCGGTCGTGCCCGGCGCTTTCCCCCTGGTCGGGCATCTTCCCGCCATTGTCTGCGACCTGCCGCGCCTGCTGCGGCGCGCGGAACGGACGCTGGGCAGCCACTTCTGGCTGGATTTCGGCCCTGCCGGACACATGATGACCTGCGTGGATCCGGATGCGTTCGCACTGCTCCGGCACAAGGACGTGTCCTCGGCGCTGATCGAAGAGATCGCGCCCGAATTGCTTGCCGGAACGTTGGTCGCCCAGGACGGCGGCGCGCACCGGCAGGCGCGCGGTGCGATCAAGGCGGCGTTCCTGCCCAAGGGGCTGACCCAGGCCGGCATCGGCGAGCTGTTCGCGCCCGTCATCCTAGAGCGGGTGCAGGCGTGGCGCGACCGCGGCGTCGTAACCGTCCTGCGCGAAACCGGCGACCTGATGCTCAAGCTCATCTTCAGCCTCATGGGGATCCCCGCGCAGGACCTGCCGGGATGGCGTCGCAAGTACCGGCAACTGCTGCAGTTGATCGTCGCGCCCCCGATCGACCTGCCCGGACTGCCTTTACGGCGCGGCCGCGCCGCCCGCGACTGGATCGACGCGCAGTTGCGCCAGTTCATCCGCGACGCGCGCGCGCATGCCGCGCGCACCGGGTTGATCAACGACATGGTGAGCGCCTTCGATCGCAGCGACGATGCGCTCTCCGATGACGTCCTGGTCGCCAATATCCGCTTGCTGCTGCTTGGGGGTCACGATACCACCGCCTCGACGATGGCCTGGATGGTGATCGAGCTGGCGCGGCAGCCTGTGCTGTGGGACGCCCTGGTCGAGGAGGCGCAACGCGTGGGCGCGGTGCCGACCCGACACGCGGACCTGGCGCAGTGTCCGGTCGCCGAGGCGCTGTTCCGCGAGACGCTGCGCGTGCATCCGGCGACTACGCTCCTGCCGCGTCGCGCGCTGCAGGAATTGCAACTCGGACAACGGCGCATTCCCGCGGGCACCCATCTGTGCATCCCACTGCTGCATTTCTCGACCTCGGCGCAGCTACACGAGGCGCCTGATCAGTTCCGTCTGACGAGGTGGCTGCAACGCACGGAGCCAATCCGGCCGGTGGACATGCTGCAGTTCGGTACCGGCCCACACGTCTGCATCGGCTACCACCTGGTATGGCTGGAAATGGTGCAATTCTGCATCGCCTTAGCGCTGACCATGCACAAGGCCGGGGTGCGGCCGCGGTTGCTGAGCGGCGTCGAAAAAGGCCGGCGCTATTACCCTACCGCACATCCGTCCATGACAATCCGCATCGGATTCTCATGAGCCGGCATCGCATGCCCCCGCAACGGCGCCGGCGACGCGCGGCATTGCTGCACTCGGTGCGCGCGCTCGGTGCGACGCCGGCAGCACCGCGGCGGCTCGCTGCTCGCCGTGGTCGTCTCCTGTCAGGTACAAGGACATGAACAACATGCAGACCGGTTCCACGCTACACGACGACCGAACTGGCGTTTCCGCGCTCGGCGGATTGGGCGCGCAGGCGCGCGGCGCATCCGGCAGGCTGCTGCCGGAGATCTGGATGCAGGACGGCGCAAAGCGGGTCGAACAGGCGCTGGCGCGTCTTCTCTGCGCCGAAGGCAACGGTGAGCTGATGGCGGCGATGCGCTACGCCACCTTGCATGGCGGGAAGCGCACCCGCGCCTTGCTCTGTCTGGCTGCCGGCGCACTGGCCGACACGCCGGCGCACATGCTCGACGACATCGGCGCCGCCATCGAGATGATGCATGCCTGTACCCTGGTCCACGACGACCTGCCCGCGATGGACGACGACGTGCTTCGCCGCGGCATTCCGACCGTGCACGTCAAGTTCGGCGAAGCCACTGCGATCCTGGTCGGCGATGCGCTGCAAGCGCACGCCTTCCTGACCCTGGCGAGCCTGGATCCGCCGGGCGACAACCGTATCGCGCTCGTGCGCGAACTGGCGCAGGCGGTGTCCGCCGAGGGTGCCGCAGGCGGGCAGGCCATGGATCTGTCGCTGGTCGGAAAGCACGTTGAGCTGGACAGGATCATAGCGATGCACCGGATGAAGAGCGGAGCGCTAGTGCGCGCGTCCGTTCGCATGGGCGCGCTATGCGCCATCGCGGAGGATACCGCGCATGCTGCGCTGTACCGTGCGCTCGATCGCTACAGCGCCTGTTTCGGCCTGGCGCTGCAGGTGGTCGACGACATTCTCGACGCGACAGCGGATACCGCGACGCTGGGCAAGACCGCCGGCAAGGACGCGGCGGCGCAGAAGCCGACCTGCGCGTCGATCATGGGGCTGCGGGCAGCGCGCCAGTTCGCGCTGGATCTGTTGCGCGACGCCGGGGAGGCCATCGCCCCGCTGGGGCCGCGTGCGGAACGGTTGGCGCAGATGCTGCAGCGGGCCAACGCGTATCTGCTCAAGCACGCGCCATGCGCATGAGCGCGCCTGTCCGCCTGGAGTCGCCCCTGTGCCGCTGCGATCGCCGGCGGCAGCGGTGCATGCTGCACAGTGTCCGAGTCCGCGGCGCCGATCGCAGCGGTTGTCCAGCACGACCGCGGCGCATGCGGCGCGCTGCGCGCGAGCCTATGCGGCGGACCGGCGCCAGCATCGGGGCGCGTCGCCGCGCGAGGCCGTCCGGCGCTGCCCATGCGCCGGGCCGCGACGGGCCCGCGGCGACGTGCGGCGTCTGCCCGATCCTGGTTCTCGTCAATCCTCTGCAGAAGGAACATCCCGCGTGGATGAGCTGTCCGAACAGATCCTTTCCGAATTGCGCCACCTGCTGAGCGAGATGAGTGACGGCGGCAGCGTCGGTCCGTCCGTCTACGACACGGCGCGAGCTCTGCAGTTCCGCGGCAACGTCACCGGTCGGCAGGACGCATACGCGTGGCTCATCGCGCAGCAACAGGCCGATGGCGGATGGGGAAGCGCGGACTTCCCGCTGTTCCGGCATGCGCCCACGTGGGCGGCTTTGCTGGCATTGCAGCATGCCGATCCTCTTCCCGGCGCTGCCGACGCAGTCCAGGCTGCAACCCGGTTCCTCGAGCGCCAGCCCGATCCCTACCAGTATGCGGTGCCGGAAGTCGCGCCGATCGGCGCGGAGCTGATCCTGCCGCAGTTGTGCGGCGAGGCTTCATCCCTGCTGGGCGGCGTGGCGTTCCCGCGCCACCCGGCGCTGTTGCCATTGCGGCAAGCGTGCCTGGTCAAGCTGGGGGCGGTGCCGACGTTGCCGAGCGGCCATCCGTTGCTGCACTCCTGGGAAGCCTGGGGGACGTCGTCGACCACCGCATGCCCGGATGACGACGGCAGCATCGGCATCAGTCCGGCGGCCACCGCCGCGTGGCGTGCGCACGCCATGACACAGGGGAGCACGCCGCAGGTCGGGCGCGCCGACACGTATCTGCAGGCGGCATCGCGGGCGACGCGCAGCGGCATCGAAGGTGTCGTTCCCAACGTCTGGCCGATCAATGTGTTCGAGCCATGCTGGTCGCTGTACACCCTGCATCTGGCCGGGCTGTTCGCGCATCCCGCGCTCGCCGAGGCGGTGCGCGTGATCGTCGCGCAGCTCGACGCCCGCCTGGGCGTGCGCGGCCTGGGCCCGGCCTTGGACTTCGCGGCCGATGCGGACGACACCGCCGTTGCGTTGTGCGTCCTGCGCCTTGCAGGCCGCGACCCGGCGGTCGATGCGTTGCGCCATTTCGAAATCGGCGAGCTCTTCGTCACCTTCCCCGGCGAGCGTAATGCCTCGGTGTCGACCAACATCCATGCCTTGCATGCGTTGCGACTGTTGGGAAAGCCCGCCGCCGGCACCAGCGCCTACGTCGAGGCCAATCGCAACCCGCACGGTCTATGGGACAACGAAAAATGGCACGTTTCGTGGCTGTATCCCACCGCGCATGCGGTCGCTGCGCTGGCGCAAGGCAACTCCCAGTGGCGCGACGAGCGCGCGCTGGGGGCGCTGCTGCAGGCGCAGCGCGACGGCGGCGGCTGGGGCGCCGGTCGCGAGTCCACATTCGAGGAAACCGCCTATGCGCTGTTCGCGTTGCACGTGATGGACCGGAGCGAAGAGCCGACAGGGCGCCAGCGCATCGCGCAGGCGGTGGCGCGTGCCCTGGAGTGGATGCTCGCCCGCCATGCGGCGCATGCATTGCCGCAGACGCCGCTGTGGATCGGCAAGGAACTGTATTGCCCCACCCGGGTCGTGCGCGTGGCCGAACTTGCCGGGTTGTTGCTGGCGCTTCGTTGGGGGCGGCGCGTCCTGGCCGAGGGACCAGGAGCGGCGCCATGATCCAGACCGAACGCGCGCTGCAGCAGGTGCTGGAGTGGGGGCATTCCCTGACCGGGTTCGCCGACGAGCATGCCGTGGAAGCGGTCAGGGGCGGCCAGTACATCCTGCAGCGTATCCAACCGAGCCTGCGCGACACCAGCGCCCGCACCGGCCGCGATCCGCAGGACGAAACGCTGATCGTGGCGTTCTATCGCGAACTGGCGCTGCTGTTCTGGCTCGACGATTGCAACGACCTTGGCCTGATCGCGCCGGAGCAGCTCGCCGCGGTGCAGCAGGCGCTGGGGCAGGGCGTACCGTGCGCGCTCCCCGGATTCGAGGGCTGCGCTGTGCTGCGCGCTTCGCTGGCTGCGCTCGCCTACGATCGTCGCGACTATGCTCAGCTTCTCGACGATACCCGGTGCTACTGCGCGGCGCTCCACGCCGGACACGCGCAGGCGGCAGGGGCGGAACGCTGGTCCTACGCCGAGTACCTGCACAACGGCATCGATTCGATCGCCTACGCGAACGTGTTCTGTTGCCTGTCGTTGCTGTGGGGGCTGGACATGGCGGCCTTGCGCGCGCGTCCGGCGTTTCGCCAGGTCCTACGGCTCGTCTCCGCGATAGGGCGCCTGCAGAACGATCTGCATGGACGCGACAAGGACAGGTCGGCCGGCGAGGCCGACAACGCGGCGATCCTGCTGCTGCAGCGCTATCCGGCTATGCCTGTGGTGGAGTTCCTCAACGACGAGCTGGCCGGCCATACGCGCATGCTGCACCGGGTGATGGCGCAAGAACGCCTTCCCGCGCCGTGGGGACGGTTGATTGAGGCCATGGCGGCCATCCGCGCGCAGTACTACCAGACCTCGACCAGCCGCTACCGCAGCGACGCTGCGGGGGGAGGCCAGCGTGCGCCGGCCTGAACGCGCGGGAGACGGCGGCGTGCGCGCGCTGCCGTCGGTCCGATCCGACGCAACGCCGTCGCCCGATGCCACGGATGGAGCGAGCATGAGCGACACCGCCGTGAGCCGGCGCAAGGACGACCATCTGGACATCGTGCTGGATCGGCGAACGGCGCCGGCCATGGTCGCCGCCGGCTGGGAGTACATCCGTTTCGAACACTGCGCATTGCCCGAGTTGGACCTGACGCAGATCGACCTGCGCGCCTCGCTGCTGGGCAAGACCATGCGCGCGCCGCTGCTGATCAGCTCCATGACCGGCGGCATGCCACGCGCCGAAGCCGTCAACCGGCATCTGAGCGAGGCAGCGCAAGCCTTGGGGATCGGCATGTGCGTCGGTTCGCAGCGCGTGAGCCTGCAATCCCGCAACTCCCAAGGGCTGACGCGCGTGCTGCGCCGCCTGGCCCCAGACATTCCCTTGCTGGCCAATATCGGTGCCGCGCAACTGCGCGAGGCCGACGGCCTGGACCTGGCGCGCCGGGCGGTGGATGCGCTGGAGGCCGATGGACTCATCGTCCATCTCAATCCGCTGCAGGAAGCGGTACAGCCGGAGGGCGACCGCGACTGGCGCGGCGTCCTGGCGCAGGTCGCTCGCGCCGCGCGCAGCGTGGGCGTGCCGATCGTGGCCAAGGAAGTGGGGTCGGGCCTGTCCGCCTCGGTGGCCTGTGCGCTCGTCGAGGCGGGCGTGGCGGTGATCGATGTCGCCGGCGCCGGCGGCACCAGTTGGGCCGCGGTGGAGGGCGAGCGCGCCCGCGATGCCGCCGACCGTGCAGTGGCGATGGCGTTCGCCGATTGGGGGATTCCGACCCCGGCCAGCGTGCAGGCGGTCCGTCGGGCGCTGCCAACGGTGAAGCTGATCGCGTCGGGCGGGATCCGCGACGGCGTCGACGTGGCCAAGGCCATCCACCTGGGCGCGGACATCGCCGGGCAGGCGGCCGGCGTGCTGCGCGCGGCGACGGTGTCCACCGAGGCGGTTGTCGCGCATTTCGAGATCGTCATCCGCCAGTTGGCCGTCGCCTGCTTCTGCACCGGCTCGGGTGATCTGGCGGCGTTGCGTCAGGCGCGTTTGTTGCCCTCGGCGTCGCATCTGCCCTGCGGTTGATGCCGGCATTCGCCGGCGCGTGGCGGCGGGCGCCTAGGCTGCTGAAATACCTACGCTAGAGCCTTTCGCATTTAGGTTGACTTGTAGCCTGCGTTTTCGATGTAGTTTCGGCATTCCAGTGGGGTGACGGCATCCAGGGTTGCGGCGATGGCGTTGTGAACGGCCTCGACGCTTCGCCTGGCGGCGCGACGCATGAAGTGCTTGAGCTTGGCGAACAGCTGCTCGATCGGATTGAGATCGGGGCTGTAGGGCGGCAGGAAGAACAGCCGCGCGCCGGCGGCCCTGACGATGCCGCGTACGGCAGCGCTCTTGTGGGAGCCGAGATTGTCGAGCACGACGATGTCGCCCGGCTTCAAGGTTTTGATGAGTTGCGTTTCGACATAGAGGCGGAAGGCCTCGCCGTTGATGGGCCCATTGAGCACCCAGGGTGCATCAACGCGATCATGTCGCAGCGCGGCGATGAAGGTCATCGTCTTCCAATGGCCATATGGCGCGTGGGCGACAAGCCGCTTGCCGCGCGCGCCCCAGCCACGTAGCGGCGCCATGTTGGTCTTGACCCAGGTCTCGTCGATGAAGACCAGGCGTGTTGGATCAATGCGGGTCTGATAGCGGGTCCATTGCGCGCGCCGGCGCGCCAGCTTCGGCCTGAGCTGCTGGCCGGCAGAACGGTTTTTTTTGAAGCTCCTGCCCTCGCGATGCAGGAAGCGGCCGACGCTCGCAGGATGGACATTGAGGCCGCGCTCGGCCAGTGCTGCCGTCAGTTGATGAAGCGTCACGTTCGGATCGCGCTCGACTTCGCCCAGCACGAACAGCCGATGCGCGCCGCCGATCAGATACGGCCTGTGGCCGCCCATCTTGCCGGGCGCCGCGCTGCCCAGGCGGCGCTTGCGCGGCCGCCCACTTGATCACACTCGAAACCGCCACCTTGAGCGCCGCAGCCACCTGGTAGCTCGTCTCGCCCGCCTCAAGCCGGGCCATCGCCCGCTCTCGCAGATCCATGGAATAAGGTTTCGTCATCTCCCGACCTCCACACGGTCAGGACATCGAATCTGATTTGCTCCAACTTGGGAATCCAGATTCGGTCAAAAGGCGAAGCGCTCTAACGATAGACAATGAAGCGGTGGTGCGGCTAGACGTGTTGTTTTCCGGCATGTACGCCTGCAGTGCCTCCGGTTAGCACAAATGGCTCACGACGGGCAGGCACACCGAGCTCCAGCGTATAGACGCGGATCGGCTCAGCAATGTTCTTAGGGGGTCGAGCCGGCTCCGCACCTGACGGTAGGCATCTTCCGACAGGCAAGTAGTTCCTGGTTTCGGTATGCCCTCCAACGAGCGGCGGTATTGACGCCATCGCCCATCAAGTCGCTATCGGCTTCTTCGACAACATCGCCGATGTGAATACGGATGCAAAGTTCGATTCAACGCTCTACCATCTCCCCAGGCACCCTTGGGGGACCTAGCTGAGAGAGTGTTTGCGCCAGCAAGCGATCCGTTCGCGACAGCGACCGTTCTCAGCGAATTGATCGCGCGGGAAGAAGAAAAAAGCCGAGAAGATGCCGGCCTCATCGGTGCGGCTGGAGAGGATGACCGGGAATATCGAGGCCGTCGTCGCGCCATTTTTGCGGGCTTTGAACGCGCGTTCTGGGGCCGCCGATCAGTTGACGATTGTCGCCTCCGTTGCATTGCGCAGTTCGCTTTCGGTTACGCCATTGGCGACCTCCACAAGCCTCAGGCCTCCTTCAACGACATCTAAAACGCCAAGGTTCGTGATGATTCTGTCGACAACCGATTTGCCGGTTAGCGGCAGAGTGCACGCCTTCATCACTTTGGACACCCCCGCCTTATTTGTGTGGTCCATCACCACGACGACGCGCTTGACGCCGGCGACCAGATCCATTGCTCCACCCATGCCCTTCACGAGCTTTCCGGGGATCATCCAATTCGCGAGGTCCCCGTTCTCGGCTACTTCCATGGCGCCGAGGACCGCCATGGCGATCTTGCCGCCGCGGATCATTGCAAAGCTCTGCGCCGAGTCGAAGAAGGCGGAATCTGGCAGTGCGGTCACCGTTTGCTTGCCGGCATTGATAAGATCGGCGTCGATCTCCTCCTCGGTCGGGAATGGACCAATACCGAGGAGGCCGTTCTCCGACTGCAGCGTTACATGGACGCCGTCCGGAATGTAATTGGCGACCAACGTGGGAATTCCGATGCCGAGATTGACGTAAGTGCCGTCTTCAAGTTCTCGTGCAGCCCGCGCCGCCATTTGGTTTCTGTCCCAGGCCATTTCTCTCCCCTTCCCTCAAGCCGCCGCACGCGTCGTGCGTTGTTCGATCCGTTTCTCATGCTCGCCCTGGACCAGGCGATGCACGTAGATCCCCGGCAGGTGGATCTGATCGGGATCGAGGCCGCCAACAGGAACGATCTCCTCGACCTCCGCGACGCAGATGTTGCCGCAGGTCGCCGCCGGCGGATTGAAGTTGCGAGTTGTCTTGCGGAATACGAGATTGCCGGACGTGTCTGCCTTCCAGGCCTTGACTATCGAGAGATCCGCGACGATGCCGGTCTCGAGCACATATGTTTCGCCGTTGAAGGTTTTATGCTCCTTGCCCTCGGCTACAACCGTGCCGACGCCTGTCTTCGTGTAGAACCCTGCGATACCGGCACCACCGGCACGCATTCGTTCGGCGAGCGTTCCCTGCGGGTTAAACTCCAGCTCCAGTTCGCCGCTCAGATACTGGCGCATGAGCTCGGCGTTCTCGCCGACATAAGACGAGATCATCTTCTTTATTTGCCTCGTCTTCAACAGGACACCAAGCCCGAAGTCGTCGACGCCGCAGTTGTTCGAGGCTATCGTGAGGTCCTTGGTACCAGCTTCCAGAACAGCGCTGATCAAAAGCTCAGGAATACCACAGAGGCCAAAGCCGCCAGCCGCTATGCACATTCCATCGAACAAAAGCCCTTCAAGTGCCGAAGCAGGGCTGCCAAATACTTTTTGCACGTCATCACTCCGATCTAGCTTACGAGGCGGACTCATGGTCGTCGCAACAGCCATCGCACGGCCACGCCTCGGCGAACGGCACACGGAAAACTTTCCGCAACGGCTTGATACTGCTTCGTCCGAGCCAACTTGCTTTGTTGCCCTACTTATTTTGCTGCTCGTTCTCTGATCACCTTGGCTTGGGTTCACGCCGTCTGCGGTTCCGCCAGATAGTCGTGAACAACCGTGCCGAGGCCGAGTGTCAGATCCGCGATGAAATGGGCGGCTGAAACGACCTCCAGAACCGGCAGTTCGGCAACGGGCGCGAGTGCATGCGGCCGTAAGTCCAAGCCTGCGGGAGCACCCCATGCGCCCTTCAACGTCACGTCCTCCATCTTAAGGCGTACCAGCTCGCAGACGCGCAGGCTGCCATCGACATGCGGGATAATCTTCAGGAGGAATGTCGGCTGACACAGCGAGGCCAGCACCTCGCTGTGGTCGAGCGCCCAATGTTTAAAGCCCATGGTGCCTGTTGCGATCCGGACCGGGCCGTAGTCGAGGGTGCCGACCAGTGTGTCCCCATAAATCTCTAACGCAGGATGCGCATATTTCTTGGGGAATCCCCACAACTCACGGCCACCCAAAATGGGCGGTCCGTCGTCCAAATACATGGCATGCGAATAGCCGCCGATCACGTCGTTAAACCTAACGGGAATGACCTGGCCGGACTCAATATAGCTTCCGAAGCCCGCAGAGTCGGGCATGCGAATGAACTCAAACTTTACCAAGGGATCATCGAATTCGAGCGGCTGAGGGACTACCGCACGTAGCAGGTCGGGGTCCGTCCGGTAGGTGATGATAAGGTACTCGCGGTCCACGAAGCGATATGGCCCCGTCGGGTAGGCGGGGCTCGTCAGCGGCATAGAATAGGCTTGCGCACGCACATCTTTGAACTTCAAGGCTTTTACTCCCCGGCTGAGTGCTGCATTCCGGATCCCGGACGCTCACACTGCTAAGATCTACATGAACCACGCAAGGAACATGCCAAGGTGTAACGATTTGATTTTGCTGTATTTTTAAGATTCCCAGAACGGCCGCTCGGCTATTGGATCTTGATATGTCCTTTTTTGTAAGTATCCCGCCATTGCGCCATCGGCGACAACAGGTATCGGCCTAGGGCTTGTGTATACGCGGGAATTTACTGAGGCTCCGAAATAACCACCGACCGGGTCGGGCACCTCTGGGCACCGTTCCTATCCCCTTCCCATGGGGCGCATCTATGCCATTGAGCGTATTACATACGTTCGAGGTAAACTAAGCATTCGCCGGCGTGTCGGAGATGGTCCATGCCGCCAGGGGCGCGCCAGGGGCCATGATTGAAGGGGTAGCCCACACTTCTGACGAGTTCATAGCCGCCCACCCCGGCTATTACCGACTTGCCGACGCAGCCGATCGCGCCGTGGACCAATTCAGTGTGGCCGAGGCCGACGAAATCGTCATCGATGATAAAGTCGCCGGCTACCGGGTTTCCGATTACCTGGCTTGGGGCGGGCACGTTCTCAGGCCTGTCAGCCGACGACAGCGAACAGTGTCGGATGAGCTGTCCTTATCGGTCGGCACACGGAAAAGTCTATGCCGATCCTGAGCTTTGAGAAGCTTCCGTCTGCGCATCGCCCGACTCCATCACCATACTCGATGAAACGATGCCAAACTGGGCGGCACATACGTCAGCCTTGGCTACAGCTATCCACAGAGATCAAGTGCAAGGCGACCGATATCGCACTCGGGTTCTCGCTAGGCATCCCGAAGATGGGGCACTCGGCTGCGCGGGTCACCCTCGACGACAGTCACACTTACTGATCTCGATTTGATTGTTGAACCTCGGTCTTAAGAGCAGCAGTGCTGACCTCAAGCTCCTTAACCGATGTCGAAATGAGTTTGGCCGCATGGCACGCGCAAGCGGAGCACCCTGGCCAGCCATTGTGCTCCAATCCGTGCTCATTCCTTGCTTTTTGCAGCAGCATGCAGCGCCTTTCCAGCATCGTAGGCGATCTCTGGGCAAACGGACCCTACGAGCTGCCGACGATTCCGTCTGACTGACCCCTTGTTTTTGCTCCACCTTTCCTAAGCCCGCTGCAGTTGTCGCACCGGCTCTGGTCTTGCCGGCTGAGGCCGTGAATGCGCCTCAGACGCCACCGTCATAAAAGCCTGAAGTGCCGCGGAGAGATACTCGTCGCTCCGCGTCACAAAAACAGTCGGCGCCGACCGCAGGTTGTCAGGTAGCTGGTGTATGATGACCTGTCCGTCGGCTGCCGCATCCTGAACGACCCCCCGAGGTAGCATGGCCATCCCTACCCCGGCGGCGACGCAGCCGATGATCCCGTCCATTGTTCCGAGTTCCATCCAGCGGACATGCGTTACCCCACACGCCGCCAGGAACATGTCCATGCGCCGGCGGTAGGAACAGCCCGATCGAAAGGCGAGGACCTTCAGAGCCGGTGATGCGGCCAAGGCCTTTAGATCCGAAAGCTCGCGAAACCGCGGCGATGAGATCACAACGAGCTCCTCTTCGACGATCGATAGGCTTTTCAGTTCGGGATGAGCGATGGGGCCGGAGACGAACGCGCCATCCAGTTTGCGTGCGACGACCTCGCTGACGAGCTGTTCCGTCGGGGCAGCCTCCACCAGTACGTCGACCTCTGGATATTCTGCAGCATAGCGGATCAGGATCGGCGGAAGGCGAAGCGCTGCAGTGGTCTCCATCGAGCCGATCCTGAGTAAACCGCACGGCGTACCGCGGTCTGTGACGACGCGCTTGGCTTCGTCCAGAAGCTCTCCGACGCGCTCGGCATAGGGAACGAGCTGAATGCCGGTGGCTGTCAGTGTAACCCCTCGCCTGGAGCGATGAAAAAGCGGAGCACCGATTTCCTCCTCAAGCGATTTTATTCTCGCGGTGACGTTGGATTGCACCGTGTTGAGTACACCGGCAGCCCCTCCGATACTGTTTGCTCTCACAACCGCCTGGAAAAACCTGAGGTCGGCGCTGTTCATCAGCCATCTCCTTTTCAGATGAAAAACATCTGATCTAATCGTTTGTCTTAAGTCAAGTGTCGCAATAGCGTCAAAGAAAAATTTCCGGGAACTTCCTCAAGCTGGGAGAAGTATAGATGACGATACGAACGCGTCTGACAGAATTTTTCGAAATCGAGCATCCCATCATCCTTGCCCCGATGACCCCGGCCGCGGGTGGCGCGCTTGCGTCTGCCGTCGCCGACGCCGGCGGTCTGGGCCTGTTGGGTGGGGGATATGCTGATCGTCAATGGTACGAAACAGAGTCGTCGCTGATCACCAATGAACGCGTTGGCTGCGGGTTCATCGCCTGGGCAGTCGAAGCCGACCTTGATCTGTTTGACCGCGTACTTGCGGAGCGTCCGTCCGCGATGATGCTTTCGTTTTCGGATCCGGCGAAGCTCGCGGCACGGGTCAGGCAGGCGGATGTTCCGCTGATTTGCATGATCCACACACTCGAACATGCCCGGCGCGCAATCGACGTTGGCGCCGACGTTCTTATTGTACAGGGGACCGAGGCCGGCGGCCATGGCCTGGTCGCGCGGTCAACCATGCCCTTCGTTCCCGCAGTCGTGGATCTGGTGGCAAAGATTTCGCCTTCTGTCATTGTCGTGGCGGCAGGCGGCATTGCCGACGGTAGGGGCCTGGCCGCTTCGCTGATGCTCGGAGCAGACGGGGTCCTGATGGGAACCAGGTTCTGGGCTACGCGAGAGTCGCTCATCCATCCGGCAGCCAAGGACAAGGTAGTCGCTGCCTCTGGCGACGAGACAATCCGGACTTCCGTCTACGATATCGTCCGTCAGAAGGCCTGGCCCGCTGGCTATACCGGCCGACTGCTCAAAAACGGCTTCATCGACAAGTGGCACGGGCGGGAAGAAGAGCTGCGCACGCTGCATTCCGAAGAATTGTCGAAGGTCGAGGCGGCATGGTCCTCCGGCGACTATGACACGGCCAACGTGACTGTCGGTGAGGCGGTGGGCCTCATCAACGATCTGCCGTCGGCGAAGGACATCGTTCGCCGAACGGTGCGCGAGGCAGGCGAAAGACTTGGGGTCTACGCATTCGATCAGCGCATCGCGAGCTGACTTACCACGGCCCTGAAGAGAGGGCCGACTGCTTTCAAAAACATAAAAGGGGAACTGCAGCATGCAACAGCTACAGGAAAGGGGCGACTCCGTCCGCAAACCAGGTATCTGGACCGTCGTCCTTGCATCAAGCGCCGGCACTGTCATCGAATGGTACGACTTCTATCTTTACGGCAGTCTGGCGATTTTCTTCTCAACGCTCTTCTACCCTGCCAATGAACCGACGGCAGCTGTTCTGATCAGCGTCGCAACCTTTGCCACAGGCTTCCTCGTGCGCCCATTAGGAGCCCTGCTGTTCGGCAGCATCGGCGACCGCGTCGGACGCAAGAGCACGTTCTTGATGACGCTCATTCTGATGGGCATTGCGACCGCGCTCGTCGGCGTCTTGCCAACCTTTGAGACCGCGGGATATTTCGCGCCGATCGCTCTTGTGGTCCTTCGGCTGATCCAGGGATTGGCGATCGGCGGCGAATACGGCGGCGCCGCCGTTTACGTTGCAGAACACGCACCGGCGAACCGGCGCGGGTTCTTCACGAGCTTTATCCAGACAACGGCAACCGTCGGCTTTTTTCTGGCGATTGTCGTCGTGCTTACGTGCCGGCTGTCGCTCGGCGAAGAACTCTTCAAGCAATGGGGTTGGAGAATTCCGTTCCTGCTATCATCGGTTTTGATCGTGCTGTCCCTTTATCTGCGCCTCAAGCTGAGCGAATCCCCGGTCTTCGAGGAGCTTCGCAAAGGCGGGAAGACCGCAAAGAGCCCAATCCGTGAGAGTTTCGCCACCGGTCATGGCGTGCGTTATGCAGCCTTTGCACTGTTCGGGGCGACCGCTGGCCTGGGGTGCGTTTGGTATACAGGCCAATTCTACGCACTGTATTTCTTGCAAAGCGTGCTGAAGCTTGACTTCCTGACAGCGAACATTTGCCTTGCTGCTGCTTTGGTGATCGGAACGCCCCTGATCGTTTTCTTCGGCGCCTTGTCTGACCGGATCGGCCGCCGCAAGTTGATTGTCACCGGTTTCATTCTGGCAGCCGCGTTCTATGTTCCAATCTATCAGGGCATCGCCGCCGCCGTCGCTGCCCAGAACTTCGTTTTGGTAACAGCGCTGATCGTCGCCCAACTCGTTTTCGTCGGATTGGTCTATGGCCCTATGGCAGCTTTCCTCGTCGAGCTCTTCCCGGCGAAATTGCGCTACACCTCGCTCTCGCTGCCCTATCACATCGGCACAGGCGTGTTTGGCGGCTTTGTTCCCCTCATCAACCTGTCGCTGGTTGCCTACACGGGCAACATCTATGCGGGCCTGGCCTATCCCATTGCGATCGCGATCATGAGCGCAGTCGTAAATGTTCTCTGGTTCCCCTGCGCGCTGGCTGGGGAGCCCGAGGCTGCCCCAACCGGCCTACCTGCGAGGGCAATCTGATTCTTCACTGGGACGCCGAGAGCGCGTCCCCGCCCTGGCTGATCATTATCGAGGTGATCTCGCGAGCGCGGTCAACTGACGACAAACAGCCCTTCCATCGTTTCGTTGCAACAGGGCTTTTGGATGTGTGTGCGATCGACCCTGCAGATGGTGTGGTCAGCATCGTAGAAAATGGTGACGCGGATTGGTCCTTCGGGCTTGGTCGAGCTCAATTCATAACCGGCGAGCTTCGCGGAAATCAGGCATCGCGGCGGTGAAAGACGTCAATGTCTAATGCCAGCCCGATACGGCCGCGCCATCAGCTTTGACCGGCCGCGCAAATTCAAACAACAAGGAGAGAGCAGCTATGAAACAGCTACACCGAACCGTTGCAACGTCACTGGGAATGCTGATGACAACTTTTTTAGTTTCGGCGCAAGCCAAGGAGGCCATCATTAAGTTCCAAGTCGAAGGCCAGACAATCGTAGGCACGATGGTCACGCCGGATGATGTCGCGAATCCTCCCGTCATCCTGATGCTTCACGGTTTCACCGGCAGCCGCAACGAATGGAGTGCGGAGGCGGTGAAGGAAGGCCTGTTTGGGCGTGCCGCGCCGGTGCTCGCAAACAATGGCATCGCTTCGCTTCGGATCGATTTTCGCGGCAGCGGCGCGAGTGACGGCAAATTCGAAGACATGACCGTCGAAACCGAGATAACGGACGCACAAGCAGCGCTCGACTTCCTATCGGCGAATGACAGCATCGACGGCAAACGTATTTCGTTGATGGGAATGAGCCTGGGCGGTGCGGTCACGACAGCAGTTGCCGGCCGGACGAAAACGCCTTTAAAGTCTGTCGTGCTCTGGAACCCCGGCATCAATCTTCCGGCAGCGTTCATCTCTATATTTGGCGAGAAGCAGATGGCGGAAGCTGTGACAGCGGGCGATAAAGTCTATCCGGCCAAGCGCGTCGGAGATGGGAAGGAAATTCCCTTGAAAGGCCGCTTCTTCGAGAGCCTCTACGCGGTGCAGCCTGCCGGCGAAATCTCGCGCTACAAGGGGCCGCTGTTCCTCGCGGTCGGCACGCGCGATAGCATCGTCTTTCCCCAACCCGTTCTCGCCAAGTCGTTGCTGGCTTATCACGACGGTCGGGAAGAACTGTGGGCTGAACCCGTTGATCATGGCTTCGGCGTTGAACAGAGTGCCAAGACCGTGGACAAGCTGATCTTAGCGACGGTCGCCTTCCTAAAGTCCAACGGCGAATAGCCTGCGCGTCGAACGGCGCTCGCTCGGCCGCCAATTCCGCCGGAATTGGCGGCGTCCTAGCGAAAGCGGTAACGCTCGCCTGTCGGTTATCCTTCATGCAGGATGCCTGCCCGCGTGAACCTGCCCGGTTCCCGAGTACATCCGCCCCGTGACGACCGGAAGTAAAATTCGAGCTGATCGTAGGCCGCTCGCTGGCGGAAGACGGCGCGGCTATGATCGCGAGCTGCAACGGCGTACTCTTGACCCTCTCAAGAAGCACCCAATCAGGATATTACCTTTCGTACCGGCAGTTGGGAAGAAGTCCGGTCGCACGCGGAAATGATCGCAGGCGAGCGAGCATGTCCTCGACTGGTTTCCATATCCCATGCGCAATGGAAGCCGCTTCCTTCCGCGGCTAACCTGATCCTGCCCCGTAACTGCGCGCAGGATTGCTGGCCGGCGTCGCCATCGTCGAGCGCGCCGGGCCTGCGATGCTCGAGATGCTTCACGCCCGTACGAGGGGAGCATGAGGATTTGTGGGGCGGTCAAGCCGCGCGGACCATTTCGCCGTTCTAGTGATTGTCGTTCGCCATGCCGGGATACCATTGCCGGAAGGTCGACCGCAGGGAGCCATCGAGGGTCTGCGTGCGGGTTTTCAGCAGAAGATGTGCGCCGAGGCTGTGTTGCAAAGTCTTCGGTAACCAGGCGCATGGCACGGCCTCTGGTAGTTTCGCCGGAGAGTTCAGATGTTCAAGGGCCGCCATTTCGACCAGTCCGTCATTCTGCTTTGCGTTCGCTGGTATCTGGCCTACGGCTTGAGCCTTCGCGATTTGAAGGAAATGATGGCCGAGCGCGGCATCAGTATCGATAGGCGCCGGTTATGGCCATGGTGCAGCGACCAACCGTCGTCACGACCGGCGCTCCGGCCGGTGACGCGCGTGCCGCGGTCGTGACCGGTCTCTCAGCGCGAGCAAGCGACGCGTCATTGAAGCGCAGATCGAGTCGAGAGCTCATTTGATGAGCGACGAGTGGAAAAGCATTCATGGCCATTGGTGAGAGCTTTGCCAAGCAGGAGACCGTGAAGCATTCCAGTGGTGAGTATGTTCGCGATGCCGTCCACGTCAATTCGGTAGAGGGCTTCAACTCCCGCGTCCGCCGTACCATCGCCGGCGTCTTTCATCATATCAGCCAGCAGCATGCCGACCTTTCCACGAGGTTGGCTTCCGATGGTCACAGCGCGTGGTATCCGGGAGCGCCGTTCGGAAAACCCGGCATGGTCTAGAAGTCTTGAGGGCCATCTGGTCGCGCGTGCCGCCGGCGCTGCAGCTACTGAGCGTTTTTCGCGTCGCCACGGGGCGTCAGATGCGCCGAAGCCTGGGTGGAGGAATCATCAACAAATCAACCGTAGCTGCCTTTGGTTGATAAATGCCTCGTACGATTTTGAGCAGTTCTTGTTCCGACCCATCATGCGAAGATCGTGTGACTGTCCAAGTTTTGTCAAAACGAGAGGCATCCCACAGATGGGGCACTCGGCTGCTGCGGGTCACCTTCGACGACAGTCACACTTACTGATCTCGATTTGATTGTTGAACCTCGGTCTTAAGAGCAGCAGTGCTGACCTCGAATGAGTTTGGCCGCATGGCACGCGCAAGCGGAGCACCCTGGCCAGCCATTGTGCTCCAATCCGTGCTGTTTGCTCTCACAACCGCCTGGAAAAACCGGAGGTCGGCGCTGTTCATCAGCCATCTCCTTTTCAGATGAAAAACATCTGATCTAATCGTTTGTCTTAAGTCAAGTGTCGCAATAGGGTCCAAGAAAAGTTTCCCGGAACATTGAAGGAAAGCCAAGCCATGCGCCAAGCAGCGCCCCGCTTTGCACTCGACCACATGGCGACGCTCGGATTCGACGTCAGGGCACTTTTCGCTTTTGCCCGTGACCAGGGCCTGACCGATGTCCAGATCCGCAGCCAACAGCGCAGCAATGCTATTGCACGCGGCATGCCGGCGGCGGACGTCCGGTCTGCCGCCGCCGAAGCAGGCGTTGGGATTATTTCCATCAATGCCTTGCAGCGCTTCAACGAGTGGACTCCCGCCCGCAAGGCCGAGGCGAGCAAGCTCGCCGATTATGCGGCGGCCTGCGGAGCCAAGACACTCATGCTGGTGCCGGTCAACGATGGCTCCTGGCCCGCCAATGGCGAGCGCCGGGGCGATCTCCGCTTTGCCTTGAAGGCGCTCAAGCCGATCCTCCAGTC